>NZ_JBHZDH010000043.1:0-47955 GCF_042755925.1 Lysinibacillus sp. NPDC059133
TCGTAATTGTTTGTGTGGTAACTAACAATTTTACATGAGAATCTCTCTTTTTATTTAATTTTCATTGGAAGAAACTAGATAATCAACACGCGTGACCAGATTATGAAGTATGGTCAATTTCTGAGAATAACGCTATCTCTTTTTTATCTGAAGTGATGGGTACAAGTTTTATTGATGTAGAGAAATTTTTAACGGGAATGAGCACCGAACTCCCATCACAAGTAAAGGAAATGTTTACAGTGTATAAAGTTAACAATGAACCTGTTGGTGTAGTTTTTCCTCATATAGAACCAAATACAGATAAGGAAGGACGCATTTTTTGGATAGGCATTCATCCTAATTTTATGGGGTCAGGTTTGGGAAGGAACTTACATACAATAGGATTATACAGATTGAAAAATGAATTTAAAGCTATGTCTTATTTAGGAATGACTCAAGTTGACAATATTCCAATGAGAAATATTATGACTTCAAACGGATGCATTCAAAATAAAAATACAGTAATTTCTTTACAATATTCTGTTTAGGAATGAGTTAATTCATTTAGTCATTCTCTCATGAAAGAGCGTAACTTGTCTGTTGTGTAGCGCTAGTTTTGCGCTATATGGATGGCTAACGATTAACCGATTTCTAGCATTGACTGGAACACATTTTCATATAAAAGGAGGAAACGACAAGTTGAAACTGATTTGTAAAGCGTGTAATTTAGAAATTTCGGAACCATTATCGGAATTAAAAGACCTGAATTTGATTAATGAAAATGATGGTCAAGATTATATTCCTACAGGCTTTTATTTAATTCAAGAGGAAACAGCTTACGAACTATTAAAAGGATCTATCATTATAAACATCAAGGATTTAATCAATTCAAATCACCATTCAGATAGCAGTAGATTAAATGGTTGTTGTGGTCTTGATGGCTGTGATGGAATGAACAGGGTTTGCTTGCAAGGTCACGAAATTGGTACAGAGTTCTCTGATTGTTGGAGGTTTCATAAAGTTGTATTAAATCCAGAGTTCGTACAACTGATTTAAGATTTACACACATACCTCATGCTGGCCTAAGCACAAAGCCAATTCCGGAATCAATAATGCCGAGGCATTATTGATCGCGAAAAAGTAAAGGTTGTGAAGTTATAATGTTAATGAGCATATACTTTAATAACGAAGTTCGTTTTTTCTTGTTCAGCTTAATGGCAGCTTAGTTTTGCAAAGAAGGTGCACTATTGTGTCTCTGGTGCTCCATTTTTAGTAGATTAAAAGATGGAGGCGAAAATTGAATGTCCAATGATCATGAAGTTTTAGTAGATAAAGAAAAACGAAATGATTTAAAAGTGAAAGAAGAAAGGAAAGAAGGCGAACCGACTCCAGCCTTCAAAGGGGCTTCGTGGGCAGCGCTATTAGTAGGTGTTGCGTCTTATCTTATAGGCTTGTTTAACGCATCTATGCAATTGAATGAAAAGGGATTTTATTTTGCAGTTTTAGTATTCGGACTTTATTCGGCGATATCTTTACAAAAAGCAGTTAGAGATAAAGATGAGGGAATACCAGTTACTAATATTTATTATGGTATTAGTTGGTTCGCACTTATTGTATCTATTGCATTAATGGCTATCGGTTTATACAATGCTGGAAGTATTATTTTAAGCGAAAAAGGATTTTTTAGTATGGCATTTGTTCTTAGTTTATTTGCAGCTATAACGGTTCAAAAGAATATAAGAGATACACAGAGGGCAAGAGAAAAAGCTTGAGTTATGTACCACAATGGAGCAGTATCCACTATGCTCAAGGGGTTTCCGTGGCTCGTTCGGGTCTAATAGTGACTTACAAATAGTAGATCAAGCTGCCAAAGTCAAAGGCAGCTTTTTTTATTGATGAGCAGGATTGTTGAAAAAGATAGCGAACTTATTTCTAAATCGTTTGAGGAGGATTGAGAAATGGAAAAAATAAATGAAATCATGGATTTACTAATTAATAAAGGCTTGGTCATAAATGATCATCTAGAATTAAAGAGGTTAAAAAGTGGTACAACTGCGGGCATTTTATATACGATCCTGTGCAAAAATATGCCAATCTATGTGATAAAGCTAGACCATCCTATGATAATATCTGCCACTGAGGAATTCTTGCTTGCCTATAAAAAAGTGAAATTGTTGCCTGATGTTCTTTACACGGATCATAAAAAAGAATTTATTGTGTACTCTTTTATACCCGGAGAAACTCACTATAATCGAGGATCGAAATTAGAATGGATGAAAATATTAACGAAAGAGTTATTCAATCATTATGAAAAGGTGGACACAGACATTCCTTGGGGAAGAGTAAACGGGATTCATAGAAGCTCCTGGTCAGACTTTAATCAAAGTAGTTTTGAGTCTGCCAAAATGAATATAGGTAAGCTCTTACCAAGTGAGGATCATAAAAGAGTAGAGTTGTTGGTAAATACATTAAAAACTGAACACTATCAAGAAGAGAAGTATTACCTTCACGGAGATACGGGTGTTCATAATTTTGTATATTTTTGTAACCAGTTAATAGGAGTTATTGACCCATCACCTTTAATCGGTCCCAAAATTTACGATTTTACCTATGCGTTTTGTTCTTCACCAGATAGTCTAGATTTACATACACTTTTTTCATCGTTTTCCTTGTGGAACGGGTATGAAGCCTTTACGAAGGAACAACTTTTGAATGAAGTTGTTTTTCAATTATATACACGTATTGGCGTGTGTATTAAAGTTCATCCTCACGATCTTACTGGTTATATGGAAGCTTGGGAGGAATGGAGGATGTATCTACCTTAGAACTTATGGTGATACATATTTACATAGTAGAATACGTAGAGGGAAATTAAAAAATAAAAGAAAAGCCAACGTTTTGAAGAAACATTATTCAAAACGTTGGCTTTTTATATCTAGTGAAATCAAAAGCATAGAGTAATTTTTCAATTAAATTTTATTATAAAACAACGCTAAGACGATAAAAAATTTTTTACAGTTGCTTTATAACTATGTAAAATATAAAATATTTTGTTATTTAATCTCTTGTTAAAATTTGGTGTTAATGTTATCGTGTGAATATAATATATGAATATTCATATAAAAAATTCATAAAGGAGGTGCTTTTCTATGGCAAGGGGAAAAAAAGTTTTTTCGGAAGAAGATAAAATTCTGATTAAAAGTAAATTGAAAGATGAATGTATGGCATTTTGGATTTCTCCGGGTTATAAAGAAACAAGCATTGGCGCATTGTGTAAGAAAGCAGAAATATCTACAGGTACTTTTTATAATTTATATTCAAGTAAGGAAGAACTTTTTTTTGAAGTTCTATATGACATTCAAGATACTATTTATGAAAATTTCATTGAGCGAATTGAACAATCCCCTGAAAAGTCCGGCTTTGAAACAGCAATAATCGAACTTTACTATGAATACGAAAGCAAACCATTTCTTTATGACGTGAAAACGACTGACTTCACATCGTTTTATAGTAAACTTTCGGAGGAAATGAAAGAAAAACTAATATTTGATAGTAGTGAACTTTTTCGTACGGCCATCAAACGAGCAAATCTTAAATTGAAGGTTTCTGAAAATTTAGCGTTTTCTACTTTCACCGTCCTTCTATCAAGCATTGCAAGTAAAGAAGGAATTTCAAAGAACTGTGATCACTTAGCAGCCTTTCAATTTATGACGAAGCAGTTGGTAGCAAGCATCTTTGAGTAGAGGCTCTAATCAAATATAAAAGTGGAGGAGATATCAATGAGTTTATTTTGGAGTATTATAGACTTTCTAAAAGAAACAGCACCGTTCTTTATCGCGATGAATATCATTTTAGCCATCTTCCTACTAATCTTAGGATTAGTTCTAATGTCCAAAAAGAATAGAGAACAGAAGGCAAAAATGATTGCCGGAACGGTTTGTTTATCAATTTCAATGTTGGCATTTTTGGGTGCTTTGTCCAATGCATTTTTTTCATTTTTCATTTTTAAAAATTAGGAGGATAAAAAGATGTTAGACAAACTACAAAATATCATGGATGCGGCATGTAAATGGGGGAATAAAAATCTGGGAACCTCTATTCATTTCCCTAAACCAACAAAAAAATCCATGGTATCCAGTGCTTTTTCAAGTGGAATTATTGGTAGTGTAATGACGATTTATGGACTGTTTTTTAAAAGTATATGGATTTTGTTATTTGGTGGACTTGGCATACTAAGCAGTGTTTTCATATATCGGCAAAGTGTAAAAAACGATTAGATAAATAACATAAATTTTTATATAGCTTAACGCTGAGAGGAATCTGTTTTGATTGATTATTGTCAAAATGATTCTTCTTTTTTTTAGATAAACAAATACTATCGTTGTTTACAAATAAATAAACTTATTATATATTGTTTATTAAATGGTGAACGAAGAGAGGTTTTGTTTGTGAGTTTAACTGATTTGACTATAGAGGAATTATCGAGGGGATTTGTAGACACAGGTGATGCATATGAGTGTGTATTTTGTAAAGAAATATTTGATGCCGAAGAAGTGTTCAAAATAGATGATCGTTTTTTTTCGGCTAAAAAAGCTATACAACGCCATATCGAGAATGAACATATCTCTGTGTTTGAAGCGTTACTTCAATTAGATAAGAAGGATACTGGGCTATCAGATATCCAAACTGAATTGCTGAAGCTATTTGCAACAGGGGCACCAGATAAGGAAATTGTTAATAGCACTTCTGCAAATAGCATTTCAACAATTCGACAGCATCGATTTAAATTGAAAGAAAAAGAAAAACAAGCAAAAGTTTTTCTGGCAATCATGCAGGCTTTAGAAACAACAAAAGTATACGAACCAATTCATAAGGGGGCAACACAGGTGGATGAACGTTATGCGATTACAGTAGACGAGAAAGAAAAAGTACTAGCGACGTATTTTAAAAATGGCTTAGATGGTTCAATTGAAAGTTTTCCAAGTAAAGAAAAACGAAAAATAATTTTACTGCAATACATTGTAACGAAGTTTGCGGTAGAGCGTAAATATACCGAAAAAGAAATCAATGAAATTTTAAAGCCTATTTATAGTGATTACGTATCAGTGAGAAGATACTTAATTGAATATGGTTTCCTAGATCGAAGTGAAGATTGTACAACGTATTGGGTGAAATAAGTTTTAAAATGAACGAGCATAGGTAATTTTAAGGACCTAAATATCTCGATAAATCACATTAGTTGTTGCTATTTTTTATATTAACTATACTTATGTTGTAGTCATATAGAAAGGGTGATTGGATGAGTAAGAACTTTATTATATTTGGAGCCAGCCAAGGGTTAGGTGATGCATTTGTAAAGGGTTTACCAACAAAAGGGGATACAGTATGGGTGGTGTCACGCACACGACCAAGTAGTTTAGATATAAATGATGGCGTAAATCGTAAATGGCTGGCTATTGATTTATCTAGTCAACAACATATTCCTGCTTTAAAAGAAGCTTTACAAGGAGTTACTATAGATGTATTAATTTACAATGTGGGAGTATGGGAAAAGCGTGGTTTTGAAGATGACTATACGTTTGATAACGATGAAGTTGGGGATATAGCAAACTTAATTAATATTAATTTAACTTCCACAATTACATATATTCAGGCGTTATTACCTAATTTAAGACAGGCGGAAAATGGAAAAATAATTTTAATTGGATCGACAGCAGGTTTAGATCATACGAATAATGCGCAAGTTTCGTTTGTGACATCTAAGTTTGGCTTACGAGGCATTACAAATGCTTTACGCGAGCATGTGAGAAAAGATAAGATCACTGTAACGTGTATTAATCCAGGAGAATTGGCTGCTGAAGTACCTTTTGAAGAAGGGGTTGAAAAAGCAATTAAGTTGTATGAAGGGACACGTATTCCTGTACAAGATATTGTAGCCATCGTCCAATGTGTGATTAATTTATCACCAGTTTCATGTGTGAAGGAAATAAATATTCCTGCAATTACAGATATGAATGTATAATTCAGTATAAAAAATGGCTCACATGTAGAACGATTCTGTTCAATATGTGAGCCGTTTAAAATGGTGCTTATTTCACAATTATTTCTATCATTATAATTAATAATATCATTTCGATTCATTGAATAAATGGTAAGCCAGAATTATAAATAACAGCGCACCTTAAACTGGTGCGCTTATTTTAATCTGAAAAACAAATCTGAAATTTAAAGCGTAATTTTTTTCAGCAGCCTCAAACACTTCAGAGCGGGCTTGTTGTTTTGTTTATTGAATAACAAATGTCTAAATTCAAAATTAGCGAAAAAATATAGGAAAATTTTGAGAGGAAATGAAAATTTTTTCGTTATAGTAGTAGGGAGGTGAAACAAATGGAGATGGATGAAGTAATCACACGAGTAAAGAATGGTGAAAGTCATCATTTTGCACATATTGTAAAACATTATGAGCAGAAAGTTTTTACCACTGTCATAAGAATAGTAAAAAATCGTGCTGCAGCTGAAGATATCGTACAAGATATTTTTATAAAAGTATTTTATAGCCTACATAAGTATAAAAAAATCGGCTCATTTAATGCATGGCTATACCGAATTGTAGTCAATAATTGTTTCGATTATTTACGAATCCATAAGTTACAAACGATACGAATCGACAGTGATGTAATGGATAATCGTTATCCTGAAAAAGTATTGTTGTTACATGAAAGAAATGAGCAGTTAGAAAAGCTTCTTCAACAGTTGGATGAAACAGAGTACATGGTATTGTTACTGAAATATGTAAATGAGCTAAGCTACGATGAAATAAGCGAAGTGCTTCAAATTTCGTTAAATGATGTTCGTAATAAGTTACACCGAAGTAAAAGAAAACTTAGGTCAATCACAATGACAAAAGGAGGTTATTTTTATGAAATGTGATTCGAATTTGTTGGAAGATTATGTAGAAGGTTTTTTAGATGAGGTTGAACAAAAAAAAACGGAAGCTCATTTGCAATTCTGTGAAAATTGTCAACGTGAATATGAGCAATTAGTAAATGAACAAAAAACATTATTTGCACAGCTCAATAAGCCAATGATGACACATAGCCAAGATGATGCTATTATGCAACGTATTCAAACTAATACAAAGCGTAAAAAATCTTGGTATACTTTAAAAATTACTGTAATCAGTGCAGCCGTTATTATGCTAGGCTTTGCGTTTTATTATTGGAATCGTACACCGATTGAAGTGGCACAGCCGATTGATGAGCCAACACAGTTAGTAGAAACGAATAGTAGCGAGCAGGAAAAACATTTAGATGGTGAACAAGTCTTAAATTATAATGAGCCATTCTTGGATGTTTCTATTGATAAAGTTGTCGAAAATGGGGAAAACATCGATATTCATTATCGTGTTAAATTTAAAGAACAATACCAGCGATACCAAGATAATTTATATAAGCAACATTTGAATATAGAAGTGGCGAACTTACATTCACTTGACGATGCACAAGATGCCTTTTTCGGTAGTGTAATATCAGACATCCGATTTGCAATTCGAGATGAAGCAGGACAATTAATTTTATCTACCAAACGTGATGGACGTGATGGCGAACAACCAATGATTTCAGAATTTTCAAGTGATGGTGGCGGCACAGATGTATTGGGCGAAATGGTTTACACGATATCCGTCCCAAAGTATACTAACCCCGCAACATTTGAAGTGTTTCAAATGGAAGCATCTGTGTTCGATTTATTTGAGACGGAAGTGAATACAGCACAATTACAGCCATTTCAATTTAATAACGTAACTTATACAATTGATTCATTAGAAATCAAACAAGACACATTACATTTACAAATTTCTACGGAAGGTGATCCAAAAGTTCGTGCAGCTGGTTGGGGGATGGTCATTAACGATCGTTTAATTTTTTCTGACGAAACAAACGTACATTTTTCTGATCGAAGAAATAATCGTACCGTTTACAAATTACAGTTTGAGAATTTCGAACAAATCCCAGCTAATTTTAAATTAGTGCCGTCTACTGTAAAGATAAAAACACAAATCGATCCAATTGTGTTAGATTTACACTAACAAAGAAGGTCTCGCTTAGTATAGTGTTTAAACGAAAATCTAGTAATTTGATAAGATTTTAAAATGTGTTTGTACTTATATCTAACTAAGAATTTGTGTATACAACCTTAAGCCCGAAATAAAATACGCACCTATTCGGTACGTAAGACGAATGGCCATCTATCTAAAGTTTTTTTCAGATAGATGGCTATTTTGCGCATGTCACTTGGATATTTTTCGACCAAGGCATGTAATCGTTTAAAATCTCAGGCTGCTAATGAAGTGGTAAATTCGGCAACTCTGTCATTAACTTCACTAGGTATTGATAAAAGTCGATACCATTTGCTTTTGCTGTTTCAGCCAAACTTAAACAGATCGCATTTGCCTTAGCCCCGGCTTCACTAACAGAAAAAAGCCAGTTCTTGCGACCAATCACAGTTGGGCGAATCGCATTTTCAACTGGATTATTATCAATCTCAATTCGACCATCGAATAGAAAAGCTTTTGGTTGTTTATATGTGTTATTTAATTACGGGCTTACAATAAAAGTTGCAGCACGGAATGATATGAGCACGTAAAATTGGCGAGGATTACTACTTACGACGTGCAAACGCAGCTCATTTGATTGTAAATGAGTTCGAACAAAATATTCTTTGCCTACTGCAATAATTTGCTTCTATATTCGGGATGAAATATAACATTCTCTAGCATGTGGTCTATATTCTAATAAATTTAACTTCTTTTAGCAATAAATGATCACGATTAGCTTTCATTTTTATCGCTTTTTTCGGGAATTAGAATTTCTAATTCAAGAATATTACTATTAGTAAAAATGCCGCTTGAGAGCTCCCTTACATAGATAGGGGCATTTTTCTTGTCGATAATGGATAATATTTGTTCCTCAAATTCATCATCAGTTTCACCTAAAATAAATATAGAACTATATTTACCTTCATTCATGATGAAATCAGCTTTATGTTCTGTTTTTATACACATATGATATTCATCTTCTTCAAAAACATAAATAACATCATTATAAAAAAATTGCGTTGATAATTGTAATTTTAAAAAATCTTTGGCTGATAAAGTTTCATTCGTTTTTAAAGTGATTATTTTTTCTAAATGACTTTCTTTTAAGTATTTTATTGAATTTACTTTTTTGATTGTAATATTTACATGATGGTTATCAATTGCCTTTTTAATCTTTTGTAGTTTGTTTATTTCGTCTGAAAGTTCTTTTGATTTCGCTCTTAATAAACTCAAATAATCATTTTTTTCATACGTCGTTAAAACCTCTTTAATTTGTGCGATTGAAAGATTTAAATTTCTCAACATTAATATTTGAGCAAGTTGATAAATTTCCTTAAGAGAATATTTTCGATATCTATTATTATCTGTGTAGGATGGAAATAAGAGCCCTTTTTCTTCGTAATATCGTATTTGATGATGACTGATATCAAATATTTTAGCCAATTGATTTATTGTAATTGTTTCATCCATAATATCCCTCTTCTCTAGATAAATATAAACCCTAGGGCTAGCCTAATGTCAAACAATAAACCTGAGATAAAACCTTAAACAATCACTGATAATGAAAGGAATGGATGTAAGAATTTGTAGGTATAAATTCCATGTGATACAGCTAACGGATTTGCGACGTGTAGGTTTTAGCATCTACCAATGAATAATTGGGCAAATGAATGGAGAGGTGGGCGCAAACAAAAGTTGGTTTGACATTAGGTCAACCCTATAGTTTATAGTGAGGATGTATTAAGAAGGGGCAATAATAAAAAGTGTATAGGTTTCTGATAAATAATGGTTTCATCAATCCTTCATATAGATATAAAAAGTCTATTATATCTATAAAAAGATGTCGTAATTTAACTATTGGCCAATAGATTAGGCTATGAATAGTGTACATAAGGAGGAACATTTATGACCGAAAAGTTGCAATCTAAACGTATTGAAGGGCTAGATTTCGCAAGAGCCTTGGCTATGTTTGGGATGCTTATAGTTAACTTTAAAATTATTATGGGAGCGGCAGGGAGAGGGCCAGATTGGCTTATATGGTTTACAGGACTTTTCGAAGGAAGAGCGTCTGCCACTTTTGTTACGTTGGCGGGTATCGGAGTTGCTTTGATGACAAGAAAAGCTAGAAATGGCGGTGACCTTTCTTCTATTAAAGAAAATAGGATGAAATTATGGAGACGTTCCACTTTTCTTTTTATTCTAGGTTTACTTTTATATGTTGCAGATTGGACTGGAGATATCCTCCATTATTATGGCGTTTATATGCTGATTGCTTCCTTTCTTATTGTAGCTTCTACAAAGCTCATGATCATCCTATCTAGTCTTTTTTTAATAACCTCGCAAATTTTCCAAGTGACAATGAATTATTTGCATGGATGGCATCCTGAACAACCATTTATGGAATATCTTGATTTTTGGACAATAGAAGGTTTTAGCAGAAATCTTTTGTTTAACGGGTATCATCCAGTATTCCCTTGGGTCTGTTTCTTTTTGCTTGGAATGATCCTTGGCAGACTTGATTTATCGGAGAAAGCTGTAAGAAACAAAATGTTGTTTATTTCTATAATTCTACTCATAACAATAGAGGTACTTTCAAAAGTATTAATGCGACTATCTCTATCGGTATTAGATTTAAACAGTGCAGAATTCTTGTTTCAAACAGGGCCAATTCCACCAAATATTTTATATATGCTATCAAATTCCGCTTCTGCGATCATTGTCATCGTTGCTTCTATTTATATAGCAGAAAAGTTTGCTGGACAATGGTTGACGAAATCACTAATACAAACAGGACAATTAACATTAACGCATTATGTAAGCCATGTATTCATCGGAGTTGGCATATTGGCTTTATTCAATAGATTAGAAAACCAAACGTTAGCATTTTCATTAGTATTTACACTATTGTTTTTCGTAGCGAGTATTTTATTTTCTGTTTTATGGAGCAGAAAATTTAAAAGAGGACCGATTGAGTGGGTGATGAGAAAAATTACAAATTAGTAGCGGAAGTGAATTTTTGTTACATAAGGTGAGATTAGAAAGCGTTCCTGTAATAAGCAGGAACGCTTTCTACAAAAGAAGCAGGTTCTAGCGGAAAATATTCAATCTAATAACCAGCTATGGGATTCATCGGCATAACTCTGAAGGTAATTCATGAATAAGCCTGCATGATAACCATCACAAACAGCGTGGTGCATTTGTAAAGAAACAGGAAGATAAATAGCATTTTCCTTCTGCACAAATTTACCTGCAGTGATAATCGGTAAAAGGTAATTACCTCCATTATTGATGTTGAGATTAAAACCAGTAAATGAACTCCATGGAATCATGGATATGTGAAAAATATTTTCTGGAATAGGGAATTTTGGAAATAAACTTATCCTACCGTTATATTTCTTTAAATCACTTTCGTAATTCTGATGGAACTGTTTAAAATTATCCGATGTTTCTGTCCAAATGCTCGAAAATGTCTCTGATTCCTCATTAAAAATCGTGTAACTTGGATTTAGTTTTTCCCAAAAACCTAATTCTCCTTGGCTATTAAAACACGTTCTAAATGCAATATTGGTGTTGATAGCTTTTGTTACCATATATATGAATGTTGGATAAAACTTAAAATTATTATCTTTTATGTTTTTATACAGAATGCTAATATCTATTTCTGACGTCATACTAAATGTTGTTTGTTGGGTAATATAATGCTCAAAATACTCGTGTCGATGCCAGCTCTTTCGATCAATTTTATTGAAATTCATTATTATTTGCCTCCTAAATATTATTACTTTTTATTTAGGAGGCTATTTTCACTGCTTTTTTCATAGATTTCACCCTCGTATATGATAGTGTCTGATAAAAAATTATATCCACTTTTTTGTTACTCAATATTCTATATCCTATATCCTTATAATAGTAAAGAGGGCTTTCAAGGACAGCCACTAATTGAAAATTTATATTAACGAACAGTCCAATACCACTTAATAGCATCTTTTTCAACGTTTTTAACAAAATCGTCTTTCCCGTCGCAATAGCCATCAATATCATTTGGATGCTGCATGGCAAGTTGGCTCTTTATTTCTCCATACTGCCTGCAAACTTCGGGATGCTCTCGAAGGTAATCTCTAAATGCTAAATGTCTTTCTATTTCTTCAATGTTGTTATATTGAAAAGCGTGAATTTGATGTGTGCGATGATCGCCACCTTTACGGAAATATCTTCTTCCAGTAATCCCGAATTCGCCCTTAACTTCGTATCCAATCTCTTGAAATTGCTTAGAAAATGAATCCAATTTATGAATATCATTGACTACTAGTAAAATATCAATAATTGGTTTTGCTTTTAGTCCTGGAACTGATGTGCTTCCAATATGAAAACTATTCACTAATTCTTCTTGAAGGATATCTCTAATGGAACGTTCCTCTTTCTGATAGTCGCTGCTCCAATTGTGGTTATAATCTACAACTTTTATAATCCTCATTCAATACACCCCACTCTTTGTTTTGGTTGACAAATTTTATGAATTATTACAGATTATAAAAAATCTAATGCATTGTCAATGGTGTTGTTTAAAAATAAAGGATATTTTAATTTTCTCTACAAAGCAGATAATTCGTTTTTTCATGGCGAAGAAGAGTTTTGTAGCAACTCTTCTTCCACTCTAAAGGGGAGGGAGGTAAGCAACGCTCAATCTTTATTTTTGTGTTGCTTTAATTAATTCTAAATATTGAGAATCCCCTAAACCATATTGAGGGAAAAGATGCAGCAAGTTTCGAACGATTTCACGGTGAGGAAGATTTTGATGTGTTTGAATGTATTTTGTTATTTCGTTATCGCTTTGCAACAATTCTAAATACAATTTGATTCCTTGATACATGACAGGCATCAGTTCTACATCTGGCATACGGTGGTCTAATAATACTGCTTCATATATATCAAAAAAGTTACCTATAGTTATTTCAGTTTCTTTCACATCATATGTTTGCTCTCTCACCGAATGATAATAAACAGTTCCTTTAAATGATATTTGTTCTAAATAAGCTAAGATCGTTATTAAATTCATCTGACAGAACATATCTTCACCAAACCAGAGAACGATACATTGATATTTTTTTGAAAATAATGTCTTATTAAGTGGTGCAACTGTAATTGTTTCATATTCTGTTAATGAGACTTGATGTCCTGTCGCTCTAACCTGATTGAATGAGTCGCTAAAAATTGTTTTAACGGTGTCGTGTACACACATCGCTTCATTAAAAGGTGCGTAATCGCTTTTTCCCATTAATTGCTGAGAACTGAATTCTTCGTACATATGTTGTCCATTTAAAATGTTCAATACTTCATGATCAAAATGATTATCCACATGCTTTTGTAAATCTTCAATTCTTAATTTTTTTGAAATATCCATATAATAACTCCTCGCTTCATTCATAGTGAGCTTTACATAAGATTGCAATGGTTCAGGACATAAACGAAAGGCATTGGGGGTAACACCGAATATTTCCTTGAAAGCACGAGAAAATGCTTCTTGCGATGAATAGCCATGCTTGATCGCTATTTCAATGATCCTTTCATCTGTTTCACTAAGGGAGATTGAAGAAAGGTAGGTTTTTCTAAGGGTCATATAACGTTTAATGCTAATGCCTGTTATTTGATGAAATTTAAAGGAACAGTAATAAGAAGAATAGCCCATTGCTTCACTTAGTTTCATCAGAGAAAACCCCTCAAACAGATGCTCTTCAATCCAATCAATCATATCTTGAATCATATTGTTCATCATGCATCACTCCTGTTTTTAATTATAGTGAAGAATGGAAAGGGGTTTTGATATTCGTTGTGTAAAAATCGTTTAATAATAGCTCAAATAAATCAAACGGTGTTTTTTCTCGGTCTTGATTGAAAAACCTTTTTCTGCTATTAAAGATATTGTAGCATTCAGTAATACCTCTTTTGTTTTATTTCCTTTTTTTCCTACCATCTATCATTAACGTACCTCCAAAGAGTGCGATTTAGTTATAGTTTGAGTATCTTGGTTTACAAATGTGCGGTTATTGATGGTGGACTGGAAGGATATGCTATACTGGATGTTTTCATAAAGAAAGGGGATTAAGATGTTAAACAGTGAAAATATTTATTTAAGAGCATTTATTTTATTAGATGCGGAGAAATTATTACAATTGCAAATTGAAAATAAAGATTTCTTTGAGCAATATTCAATGAATCGTCCTACTAATTTTTATTCTTTAGAGCATCAAAAGAATTTAATAAAAAAGTGGGAAGAAAACTCAAAACAAGATATTGAGTTCAAATTTGGGATTTTCCAAAAAGATAATGATGAATTAATAGGTACCATTCAATTATTTCAGGTCAATCGTGGATCACTTCAAAATGCGATTATTGGCTATTTCTTAGATAAGAAACAAAATGGCAAAGGTTACGCTACTGAAGCTACTAAGCTCATTGTAGACTATGCTTTTAATACACTTACTTTACATAGAATTGAGGCAGGTGTTATGCCACATAACTTCGGTTCAATTCGAGTTTTAGAAAAAGCCGGTTTTCATAAAGAAGGTATAGCTAAGAAAAGTGTGAAAATAAACGATTGTTGGGAAGACCATCAGGTATTAGCCATTATAAATCCAAATGATTAATTTCATTATCTATTCGTACTAAATTTTTCTAAATTCATTAATACACAAAAAATAAAAACCTCTTGCTGGATTAAAGTGTACCCTTTGTAAAGGGCATTTTTAAAAAAGCTCTGGGCAACTTGAAGAAGATGATGTCTGTATTGTGCAGCCGTCATCTTTTTTTAATTAAAATTATGGACCGTTCTGTTAGATTTTTTGGTGAACCAATTGCTTATTAGAGTAAAAACGTTTGGGAAGTAAGGAAATTGAATTTGAAACATATAATGTATTTGGTTAACTAAGAAAATTGAAGAAGGAGAGAAATAGATGAAAAAAAGAAAATGGCTTATTTTTTCGCTAGTACTAGGATTGTTAACGCTGTTTATTAGTTTTAGTCAATTTTTGAGTCCTTCTAAAGAAGAAATGGGGGAAACCGAAAAGGATTTTTCATCAGATCAAGCTCTGAATTATTTAAAGGAAGTTGCAAAGGAACCACATCCAATAGGCTCTCCTGCGAATAAAAGGGTAAGGGATTATATAGTCAAACACTTTCAACATCTCGATATACCTGTTGAAATTCAATCGAAGCCAGTGAAGGATCTTAGAGGTGAGAAGTATGCTTCAGATGTAGGTGCAAAAAATATTGAAAATATTATTGCAAAGATCCAAGGGACATCCGGTGATGATCATGCGATTTTACTAACGGCTCATTATGATTCTGTAACAGAAACCCCTGGAGCATCCGATGATGGTTATGGCGTTGTCACAATTATGGAGACAGCAAGAGCACTAAAACAAATGTCGGCACCTAAAAATTCTATTTATTTTGTTTTAACAGACGGTGAGGAGCTGGGTTTACTTGGAGCGAGTGCACTTAAAGATCGAGCGGATGTTTTAGATAAAGTGAGCGTTATGTTAAATTTCGAAGCGAGAGGCAATACGGGAGTACCGATTATGTTTGAAACGAGTTCAAATGATTTAAGGTTAGTGCAATTGTATAAAGAGATTGTTCCATATCCTGTTGCCTATTCATTTGCTTCTGAAATGTATAAAAGGATGCCGAACGATACCGATTTTACTGAATTGAAAGTGACAAAAAAATTAGGCTATAATTTTGCGAATATGAATGGATTAGAGGCGTATCATGCAGAGATAGATCGTGTGGAAAATAGTGACGAGGCAACAATTCGTCACTTTGGGAGCTATGTTCTTCCTTTAGTGAAAAAGTTTATGACGATGGATGCTGAGGAATTTCAAACGATAGAGGAAAGTAAAAGTAATGCGATTTACTTCCCGTTAATGAAAAAAATACTAGTTGTGTATTCCGAAAAGTTAGTAGTCCCATTGATGATTACTTTAATTGCCTTAACAGTCGCAATATCTATCTTTAGCTTTAAAATGAAAGTGATACAGATTAAGGGATTTGCTTTAAGCTTATTAGCGATAATAGGTAGTCTTGTTGCGATGTTCATCTTCTATTTTCTGCTAATGCGTCTTTCTACAATTGTATTGATCGGTGAAATAAATGAATATAATATGGCGATGTTTGGTACGTATGATCCGACGATTCTTACGGTGTTGGTCTTATTCGCGATGGTGTTTTGTCTCTTTTTTGCGAAGTGGATTTCGAAAAGATACGGTTCGGCGAATTTCGTGATGAGTACGCAGGCTATATGGATTTTATTGGCCGCGTTGACTAGTTATACGTTCAAAGGTATTAGTTACGCTTTTACGATTCCAGCAATCATAAGTTTGCTGTTGATTTTACCAATCATATTGAAAGCTAATTGGCGGAAGGGTGTGTATCCATATATAGCAGTTGCAGGATGGACAGTTCCAAGTATTCTATTACTTGCGCCAATTATGTATTTGATATATGTTGCACTAACAATTAGTATGGCACCTATAATAGCCATTCTAACCGCAATCATTATATTCCCAATAGTAGCAATTGTAAATTGGTTAATGGCTTTTGATGATGAAGCATAGACGGATTAAAGTTGGAGAAAAGCGAATTCGTTTTTCTCCTTTTCTTTGTCCAAGCAAAATCATTTATTTAAAGTTACTCGGCTGTACAACCCCAAAATTATAATTTTTGATAGTGATTAAAGAGGCTCTCTATTTTATCCTGAATAATTTGTTTTAATGATTCTGGCCTGACTGATATTACACTATGACCGTACCTCATAAAATAGTTAGCGATAAATTCCTCTTCTCCAGGATTATAAAATCCCTTTACGACTGTTTTATCACCAATTTCTAATTTCATAGAAGGATAATGTTCTTTATAAAAAATATCCTTTGCTTGTGCTAAAATCTCTACTTCAAAATCAATACTCTTCTCGGATTGATAAATTTCTAATGAACGACTAATAAGTTCATCTATAGAAAGTTGAGAATTAAGTTCTTCTATGAAGGTTATTTTATCACATCTGAAAACTTTAAATTTATGCGTATCGAACTCTATGCCAGTTGCATACCATTGACCAAACCTAGCGGAAATTTTGAAAAATTGAACATGGTAACTTTTTTGCTCGTTATTTTTCAAATATTGTATCTTGCAGCTACTTTCATTAAGAATACTCTTTAAAATTTTATCTAAGAAACGACTAACATTATGATGCTGATTTACTTCAAATTGTAGAACTTTTTTCATTTTATGAATTTGCTGTATTTGATTGTTCGACAGACAGTTTTCGAACTTTTCATTAAGTTTATGAACGCTTAAGTGGAATGGGGTTGATTGATAAGATTCTAGCGTCAGCATGGCAAAGTACAGAGCATATACTTCATCGATTGTAAAAATAATAGGGGATAACAATCTATTTTTTAAGATACCGTAACGGCCATGTCTGCCATGCTCAGCAAAAATAGGCATACCCAATTGTTCTAATGAACTAATATCACGTAGAGCTGTACTTTTGGAAATATTGTATTTAGCCATTAGATCACTTAAATTAAAGTACTCCCGACTGTTCAAGTATCTAATCATGTCATTTAATCTTTCTGATTTCTTCATGTGAATCACCTCATTAAATTCGTCTTGGCGTAATTGCATCTCGATTTTGAATTGTGTTTGGACACCCTCTGAAAAGGAACCATATCCGCAATCATCTCACAACTTTAGAGGTGGGAGTCTTCTACTGAATGAAGATAAGGGTGTCATGTTTTGATACCTTTATATCTTAAAATAGAGTCAAGGTAATATCAATTGATAAGATATTTACCAAAAATGATTTTATACAGGGAGATTGATAATATGAGTACAACACTAGAAGTAGCTATTTTCTTATCCATGAACGGAAAAGCTAAAGAAGCGGTCGATTTTTACAAAAAGCATTTTAACGCAGAGGAATTGTTACTCGTTACCTATGAAGACATGGCAAAACGCGACAGCTCGTTGCAGATTACTGAGGAGAATAAACATTATATTACTCATTCCGTTTTAACAATCGGAAAAACAAAGGTTATGTTGGCAGAAGATACAATGGATGTATCAGAAAAATATGTAGTGGGGAACAACAGCTCACTGTGTATTCAAAGTGCGGACTTAGAAGAAATCGAACATTTTTACAAGAGTTTGACGACAGATGGGAGAGTGAGAATCATTGTTCCACTATCGAGTAATGCTTTTAGTAAAGCATACGGTATACTTGAAGACCCGTTTGGTATTCAAATACAATTAATGTTTGATGATCGATTACATTAATACATGGTTCATTTATACAACATGTAGCCATCGTTATTTGACTAGGTGTGGAAAAAGCTGGGTATGGGAGCGATCTTTATCCAGCTTTTTTATTTTATTAATGAAAAAGCTACCAATAATGGCAGCTTTTAAATACCGTATTAACTTTTAAACTTGAAAATCTCGTCAACAGCTTTGTGATACCCACCAGAATGTTGGAAGGATTCTTTAATGTTTGCAACAGCATTTTGGATGGAAGGGGTGTTTAACACATGATTGGCAGCTTCATTTAGTTGATTGGCTGTCAAACTTTCCATTTGTAATTGAATACCTGCTCCAATGTTGGTAACTTGCTCTGCAATGATTGGCTGATCCGCACTTAGTGGAATTACGATTAGCGGAACCCCGTTATAGAGAGCTTCATTTGTGCTATTCATGCCACCATGTGTGATAAATAATTTGGTATATTGTAGCAATCCGGTTTGTGGAACATAATTTTTCACCATGAAGTTTTCAGGAATATCACCTAATGCATCAAGTGGTGTTTGTTCCCCAATCGACATGACAACCGTATGCTCAGTATTCCCAAATGCTTTCAAACACAGCTTATAGAAATCAATGGCTTGATTTAAGACCGTACCTAATGAAATATAAATAGGGCGTTTTCCCTTGATTGCAGAAAGGTCGAAGTCTTCTTGCGTTAACCGTGAAGAGATGGAGGGACCTACAAATTTATAGGATTGGTCAAATGCTTCTCCAAAAGGTTGAAATTCTCTCGTTGTATAAACGATTGTCAGTGGTGCCGGGTTACAGAAAACTTCATAAGGTGAACTGATGTCAACACCATATTTTTCTTTGATTTTTGTTGTCAGGTTTAGAAAATCATCATTTATTCTTGTTAAAACTTCAGTTGGGACATTTTGTGAAAGATGTTCTAATGTTTGATCGAATGATAGTTTAGTCTCTGCAAAAGATGTGCATGAATTAATTGCCGGAAGCTTCAGGATTTTGGCAATTAGATGACCACAACCAAACATAGAATCGTGGATGATGTAATCAAAATGTTCTCCTTTAATTTGTTCAAGTACGCTAGGTATGACGATATCTGCAGTAAGTAAAAGTCCATTGACCCTTTCGAGCAAATGATTTCTTCCACCTGAAATAAAGGCTTTTATAAATTTTTGACCGTCAAACGTGCGCACAGTCGCTCCCGTCTTCTCAATACGTTCCCGAAAAGCTTCTATCGTAAAGAACACGACCTCTTCTCCTCGCGATATTAGCTCCTGCACAACGCCAATAGTTGGATTGATGTGTCCTTCTGATCCACCATTAATAAATAAAACACGTGCCAATTCTACCACTCCTTAAGTAAAGATATTTTCAAGATTGTGTAAGAGTAATGGATACTGTCACATATCATTGCTTAACTATGGTAAAGCACCGTGAAAGCTTTTAGCAAGTTTAAGCATTTATCTTTTTTAGATGAACAGCCAAGCACAAAGCCGATTCCGGATGCCATTATGCCGAGGCATAATTGATAGGGAACAATAATAGAAAGAATAGCCCATTTCTTCACTTAGTCTTATCAAAGAAGACCTCTTAAACAAATGCTCTTCAATTCAAACAATCATATTTTGAATCATATAGTTCTTTATATTGAAGAAAGAAAAATGGGTTTTGATATTCGTTGTGCTTTTTATGAAGGTGGACATGATGTAATATTAAAAAAATTTGAAAATATAAAAAACCGAATCTATCAATACATGTATGAATAGATTCGTTTTTATCTAAAAATGTCAGTTAGAATGGAAAGAACTTTTGTATTTTACCTTTTAATTATTTCTTGTCTATGAGTGTTTGAATATAGATTTCGGTCATTTTAATTTGTTCTTTCCACAATGAAAGGAGCCATTCCTTGTCCGTCGTAGAGATTAAAAAAGTCGCAAATCCATTTATATAAGTTACTATTAAATCATCCACTAGTTCAATGTCAGAAGGGGTTAGTTTATCACCATAAAAATCATTTAATAAAAGCTCAAATAAATCAAACGGTGTTTTTTCTGAGTCTTTACTAAAGATAAGGTCTTCAAACTCTTGATCGTAGGATGCTTTCACTAAAAATTGCATTTGAACATTAATCAAATTTAAGTATTCTTTATTCTGTTCATCAATAAAAAAAAGAAAATATTTTACCATAATATCAGAAAAAGAATCTGTTTCTATCGACTCATTATAAATTTTTGCTAATGAATCATTCATGAGGACATCAGAATAAATAAAAGCTTCTTGTTGGATGGACTCCATAGAACCGAAGTGATGGAATACACTTGCTTTACTGACATTTGCCTTCTTTGCAATGCTGTTAGCACTTAGCGCCTCTAAACCATTTTCTGCTATTAAAGATATCGTAGCATTTAGTAATGCCTCTTTTGTTTTATTTCCCTTTTTTTCTCTTCCATCTATCATTAACGTACCTCCTAAGAGAATGGTTGTCACATTTTAATCATTATATCACAAATCAAAGTTCTTGACCGTTCGGTTAGTTTTAAGTACAATTTAATTGACCGTTCGGTTAGTTTTATTTGTTGAGCCAATTATTCTTGAGAGTAGATTGGAAAATAAATGAAAACTTATATTATGTCTAGCTAGCTATAAAATTCAGTTTTAAGTAAGTAGAAGAATAAGGAGAGAAAAAGTTGAAAAAAAGAAGATTACTTGTGTTTGCAATATTACTTGCATTGTTAACGTTTTTTATAAGTTTTAGTCAATTTTTAAGTCCTTCTCAAGAGGAAGTGGGAGAAATAGAAAAGGATTTTTCATCGGATCGAGCGCTTAATTATTTAAAAGAAGTAGCAAAGGAGCCACATCCAATAGGCTCTCCTGCGAATAAAAAGGTAAGAGATTATATTGTAAAACACTTTCAAAATATAGATGTGCCTGTCGAAATTCAATCGAAGCCAGTTAAAGATATAGATGAGAAGTATGCTGCAGAAATAGGTGCAGAGAATGTTGAAAATATTATTGCAAAAATCCAAGGGACATCCGGTGATGATAATGCAGTTTTATTAACAGCTCATTATGATTCTGCACCAGAAACTCCTGGAGCAGCAGATGATGGTTATGGAGTTGTCACTATTATGGAGACGGCAAGAGCATTAAAACAAATGCCGGCACCTAAAAATACAATCTATATTGTTCTAACAGACGGTGAAGAGGAAGGAACACTTGGAGCGACTGCTTTACTAGATCGAACAGATATATTAGACCAAGTACGCGTTATGATCAATTTCGAAGCAAGAGGCAATACAGGGGTACCGATTTTGTTTGAAACAAGTTCAAATGATTTAAAGTTAATGCAGTTGTATAAAGAGATTGTTCCATACCCTGTAGCATACTCCTTTGCTGCTGAAATGTATAAAAAGATGCCGAATTATACAGACTTTGACGAATTAAAAGAGACAAAAAAATTAGGGTATAATTTTGCTAATATGGGTGGATTAGAGGCCTATCATGCAGCGATAGATCGTGTAGAAAATAGTGACGAGGAAACAATTCGTCACTTTGGTGACTATGCTCTTCCTTTAGTGAAAAAGTATATGATGATGAACGCAAAAGAGTTTCAAGCTATAGAAGAAAATAAAGGTAATGCGATTTACTTTCCATTAATGAAAAAAACATTAATTGTGTATTCGGAAAAGTTTGTAATCCCATTGATGATTGTTTTACTTGTCTTAACAGTTGCAATATTTTTCTTCAGCTTTAAAAAGAAAGTGACACAGATTAAAGGATTTGCTTATAGTTTATTAGCGATGATTGGAAGTCTTGTTTCCATTTTCATTTTCTATTTCCTTCTAATTCGTCTTTTATCATTTGTATTTAACATTGAGATAGATGAAGATGGGTTGATTATGTTTGGTACGTATGATCCGTTGATTCTTACGTTGATGGTCTTACTTGCTATTGTGTTCTGTTTCTTTTTTGCGAAGTGGATTTCAAAAAAATATGGTCCTGCGAACTTTGCCATGAGTACGCAAGTTTTATGGATTGTTTTGGCTGTGATAACAAGTCTTACGTTCAAAGGTATTAGTTACGCATTTACGATTCCTGCGATCATTTGTATACTGTTGATTTTACCGATTATTTCCAAAGTAAATTGGGCGAAGGCTAAGTATCATTATGTAGCAGTTACAGGATGGATAGTTCCAAGTATTCTATTACTTGCGCCAATTATGTATCTTATCTATGTAGCGAGAACACTTAGTATAGCACCTGTTATTGCAATTTTAACAGCATTAATTTCATTCCCAATCATAGCAATTGTGAATTGGTTAATGGTAGAAGATGGCGAATTATAGCTGACAAAAGTGATTCATTTTAACTGTCTTGAATATGTTTATAGTTGTATAACTATGCTGATTGATAATTTTTGATAGTGTTTGAAGAGGTTTTCTAGGATAAAAAGCGTAGCGTCAGATGTTGAAAACGCTGGATATTGAACTATCAGTCAGAGTCAGGTTTATTTATAAGAAAATTTAGTATGAGTATTATTTCTTAAGACATATCGATAGGGAGAGATCGGATTGAAAATTGAGAAGATTTTTGAATATGAAATTAATGGTCCATTAAGAATTAAATTACAACGATTATTAGTAGAGTGCTTTACTGAAGATTATCCAAAAGATAGGATTTACTTTAAACAATTACCGCATTTTAGATTCATAGCAATTGATGACAAAAATCACCTTGTTGGTCAAGTGGGCTTGGATTATAGAGTAATGAATTTAAACGGGAAACCTATAAGGGTTCTTGGCATCATCGACTTATGTGTATCAAAAATGAAGCGCTCACAGGGAATAGGTTCATTACTACTCTCGAAAATAGATGATTTCTGTGAAGGGAAGTCGGTTGATTTTTTACTTTTGTTTGCAGATAACAAAAAATTGTACTTAAATGCAGGATTCAAGTCTGTAAATAATGAGTGTACATGGCTAAAAATAGACGATGAAAATCAAACAACTTACGGAATAGGACATGAAAAAATGAATGAACTTATGATTAAAGAAGTAGGCGATTTAAAATGGGAAAATGGCAAGATCGATTTACTAGGATATCTTTATTAATCTAAAGGATGCATTAGTTGCTTAATAAAAAATTAATTTTGAGGATAAACATATACTAGAGGAATTTTGTCGTAACGATTGCACCTACCATTGTGAACCATAGAGGGGTCATGATATGGGGAACGATTGTTTCTAACGGTCCTTTTACTGCGATAAAAACTAACGAATATTTTTAGATTGAGCTTATGATGGGATAAAGTTTATGAAGAAACAAACAATCACGACTGATTTCATTATGAATTGAGGTTCACATTGTGTGAAGTTTAATAATGTCTTCTATCTAGCAGTTACTTCTTCCATCACATGAATTTACCGCTTAACTGTAAAAGTACATGTGAGAGAATTAGAAAACGGCAGATAACCAAAGATATTCCAGATTAAAATGGATTTTGCTCTTGTATCTTCATCTATTATATAGATCTGTCCATTTTTCATAATTCATTAGTGAGATAAGGAGTAGGATTCACCATTTTATTGAGCTAGCCTGTTCAATCAAAGGAGGTGTTTTTGTTGTATAAAATCGGAGAGTTTTCGAGAATGAATAATATATCACAAAGAATGTTAAGGTATTATGATGAGAAGGCCTTATTAAAACCTAAAAAAGATGAAACGAACGGTTATCGATATTATACGAACGAAGATATAGCCATAGCGAATAAAATTAAATTATTGCGGAAATACCATTTCTCCATTGATGAAATAAAAAATGTGCTGAATATGGATTCCGTAACAATCAAAGACAAATATGAACAGAAGATTGGCGAATTGTATGACAAAACAATTGAATATTATCAACTTATTGAGGAAATGAAAACCTATATTGTACCGAAAAATACGACAAAAAGGGTGAATACCTATGATGTATTTTGTGGAGTAAAAAAACCATTTCATGCTTTATGTTTAAGAGAAGTTGTCGATGAAAATGGCTTGGAGTTGTTAATCCAACAACTTATTCTATCCGTCAATCAATTGAATCCAATTTTGAACGGTAAACATTTTGCGATTTTTCATTCAAAGGAGGTGAGGGATGATTCTCGATATGATGTAGAAGTATGTCAACCAATAATAGTAGAAGAGGAAGTAAAAGATACTAGAATAAAATTTTTTGAGGAAACAAATTATATTTATACTATACATATAGGTAATTATGACAATATTAATTATGCTTATAATGCGTTATATGACTGGGCTCATTCAAATGGATATCGTTTAGAGGGTCCTTTTATAGAAAAATATTATACAGATGAGTTTATTACATTAGATAGAGATAAATATGTCACTGAAGTAGGTATTGCTATCAAAAAATGCTAATTTGAAGGGGAGTCTTTGCTTAGGCTGGACGTGATGAAGAAGTTTGTTGGTGTAAACATCTCGACCGTCTTGTATTGGTTGCCCTTATTTTTTATCCGAAAAAGACTTGAGGTTCACGTCATGTGAAGCTTTATAATAGGGGCATAACTATCCACGTGTAGATTTGAAAAAAGTTGTACTTTTACGCCTTTAGATTTCTTTAGTCTAAAGGGGTGTTTTAAAGTGAAAAGGAAAAGAACATCTGAATTTAAAAATCGATTAAGGAACTGTTGAGTGAAATAAGTTATTCCGTTAAAGGGCCAGATTGTTGAAAAAGCTTTTTGAACAGGGCAGATTCGTACGGAAGATTAGTTTAATGAAAATTTTGAATTTTTCCGCAAATTATTTACGGCAATACGTTACGCTTTATTCCACTCTTATAGCACGAATGAAATCCACCATCGTTCTTGTCTGAAGCTCTGCTATGTTGTAAAGTCGTCCGGCTGCGCGCTCATTTGTTATCGCTAATGCAATGCCATAAGCAACACCCTCCACATATCCGTGTGACCAGAGCCAATTGTGAATACAAACTCTTTTTGGAGTATCTATTAGAAAATTCATTATTTTCCATTTATCGGATTCGTATACAGTAAATTATATAAGCAGAACAAGGAGGAATCGTCATGACTAAAAAGCAAAAGGTTATAATTGTTGGTGCAGGAATTGTTGGCGCGTCTATTGCTTATAATCTATCAAAAGAAAATCAGGATGTCACATTAGTTGAGAGTCATTCAAAAGCAGGATGTGGCGTAACAGCAAATTCCTTTGCTTGGATTAATCCTTCAGGGCGTGTTCCAGATAACTTCCAACATTTGTACGACGGGTCATTAGCAGAATATCATGTATTGGAAAAAGAGATACCAGAATTAAAGGTAGATTGGAATGGCGCCCTTTCATGGGGAAATCTCGTAAACATCAATAAATCTTATGTAGAAAAAATAACTCGGCAACAAGTTTCGGAGTTAGAGCCTCATTTAAAAGAATATCCTGATGAAGCTCTATATGCTTTTAAAGAAGGTGCGGTAGACCCTAATTTCCTAACGAATCTTTTAGTAAAGAAAGCGCAAGAAAACGGGGTAAATATATTGTTCGATACAAAAGTAACACAATTTAAAAAGGAGGACGCAAAAGTTGTTGGCATACATACTTCAAAAGGTTATATAGAATCAGATGTCATTATTTTGGCAACTGGTACATCGTTACCTGAGCTTTGTAAGCCGCTGGGTCTAGATGTTCCTGTTGAGTCATCGCCTTCTATTATTATTCGTATGAAATCTCCAAAAAAGCTTATTCATACATTAATTTCCAATTCAAGATTTGAAGCAAGGCAACTATCCGATACTACTCTAATTGCTGCTGAAGATTATTTGGATGATCATGGAGAAAACGGACCAGGAGAGGTTGGAAAAAGGGCTTTTGAAACCCTTCGTAATGATTTGAATGAAGGGGAACATCTTGTGTTAAATAGTATTCTAGTAGGGTTGCGACCAATGCCTAAAGACGGATACCCCATTGTTGGTTTTCATGATCAAATAAAAGGACTTTATATAGCAGTTATGCATTCAGCAATCACGTTATCTCCTATTATTAGTAAATTGATTGCGAAGGAGATCGTAGATAATGTTAGGTTGGAAGAATTAGAGAGTTGTCGACTATCTCGGTTTTACCCAGTAAATGAATAATGCTTTTTCAAAAATCAAAAGAGGTGATTTATATGAGGAATCCAATTATCAAATTTAAATCATGTTGGGAAAAGGCAAAAAGCAATTCGACCAAATGTTGAAGCTGTATTAGCAAGTATTGTAAAGGAAACAACGAAAGAAGTGGTATTTTATTTCACACCTGATTTTACAATCGAGGGCATGACAACAAATATTATGCCAAATGATGATGATGCTTTATTCGTTTTAAAGACTTGAGGTTCACACCATGTGAAGCTTTATAATGGGGCAGTGGTGGAAAATTTAATCAAATTCTTAATGAGGTGAATTTAAATGAATAAAGCATACAATCAAACAACAGATGTAGCAATTCAACAATTATTTAACAACCTTTCACCAAATGAACCAGGTTGTGCTTATATTGCAAGTTTCGATGATGGTTTAACTTTTAAGGGGGCTGTTGGTTTAGAATCGATAGAAAAAAAACGACCGATCACAACAAAAACCATTTTTAATCTTGCATCTGTCTCTAAACAATTCACAGCATTCGCCATTTTGTTATTAGAACAAGAGGGTAAACTGAGTTTAGACGATTCAATTTTAAATTATATACCTTCTCTAGGAGCATATGCTGAACCTGTCACTCTAAGACATCTAATTCATCATACTGGTGGATTAGTAGATTATATGGAATTAGCTGAGAAAGCGGGAATTTCAGATAAGGATAAATTAACTGCTGAGCAATCTCTAGAACATCTTGAAAAGTATCAAATTGCAGATTTTCCTGTCGGAACAAAATTTGAGTATAGTAACACAGGGTATTTCTTATTATCTTTAGTAGTTGAAAAAGCTAGTGGAAAATCTTTGCGCGAATTTTCGAAGGAGCGTATTTTTGAGCCTTTAAATATGAATGACACAACAATCGTGGATGGCTATCCTACCAATATTTCGATTGCTCGTGGTTATTCGAAGAATGAGCAAGAGGCATTTGAAATTTATGAAAGTCCTTGGGAACATACGGGCGATGGAGCGGTCCATACAAATGTTGAGGATTTAGTAAAATGGGGACAAAACTTCGCTACAGGTACTGTTGGTGGGAAAAAGCTTGTTAAAAGAATGGGAGAGGTAGGTCCGAAAACTTCTTCAGCGGGTAAGCTAATTATTGATAATGAAGATTATGGTTTTGGCTTGTCTATTGGCGAAACTTTTGATAGTCATTACTTGGAACATTCAGGACAATGGGCTGGCTATCCTTCACACTTTATGCGCTTCCTAGAAGAAGGTTTAACGATTGCGGTATTAAGTAATTATGAGGATTTTGATAGTGAAGAATATGCTGTGAAAATTGCAGAAATTATTATAGGAAAAAGCGCAAAAAAATAAAGATTGATTATTGAACTTTTTTGAAGAATTCGGTGAATTTTATGAATGCGGTCAGAAAGGAATCCAGCAAATGCTTGAGTCTGCCCCAACAGAAGTATGTTGTATTTAATTAGCAATCGTAAGGAGAGCGGTTATAGAATTATGAGGTTTTTTGAAATATTACTAATTGTTTTCAATATTTTTCTATTCGTTTGGTTCATATTCGCTAAGAACAAATCGCAGCGTCTGTTGCTTATTGGTTTTGGTAATTCCGCCATCATTACATTGCTTCATGGGGTTATTGAAGGTGTGCGTTGGCAAATGATTCCTGCCTATACGATGACAGTAGTCCCACTAGTAATTCTAGTCATCAGATTGAAATCTAAGCCTGAAGAGGGAGGAGCCAACAAGGCATCCACTGCAAAGCTGATTACACTATCTGCGCTATCAGTGATTTATTCATTCGTAGCAGTGGCTCTACCGATTATATTTCCAGTGTTCACCTTTGAGAAGCCCAAAGGACCGTACAAAATTGGTACAGTAACCTATGATTGGCGGGATAATCAGCGGGAAGAAAATCTAACACCCGAATCTGGCGACAAGCGAGAGTTAATGGTACAAATCTGGTATCCTGCTGATGCCACGGCTGAAGGTGAAACGGTTAAGTACCACTCTGATGGGGATGTATTTGCCGAGGCGTACAGTAAAGTGATGGATCTACCCAAACTATTATTTACAACTTTTGGCTATATCAAAACAAATGCCATTAAGAATGTGATGATATCCAATCAGGAATCCTCTTATCCTGTACTTATTTTCTCACATGGTTTTAATGGACATAAAAATCAGAACACTTTTCAGATCGAACAATTAGTCAGTCATGGATATATTGTCGTAAGTATAGATCACACCTACAGTAGTGTAGTTTCTATTTTTTCAGATGGACGAGTAGCTAATTATGTACCGCAAGATTCGGATTCAGTTACTTATTGGAATGAAGCTAATGAAGTTTGGGTGGAAGATGCAAAATTTGTACTGGACCAAGTGGAAAAGTTGGCCAAAGCGGATCCAGACCATCGTTTTACAGGCCGTATGGATATGCAAAATATAGGTATGTTTGGTCATTCATTCGGTGGAGCAACAGCTACTCAGATGGTAATGAGGGATTCTAGAATTAAAGCAGCTATCAATATGGATGGATTTCCATATGGCAAACGTCCAGTTTCCGCGGGCGAGTTGAAGAAACCCTTTATGGTGATGACTGCCGATGAGGGCACAGGTACAGAGGACTTCGGTGGATTAATAGAGGCAACTTTATCGAAGGATAAGGATGTTGCACAACATAAAAATTATTGGCTTCAAATTAAAAATATGACGCATATGGGTTTTTCTGATTTTTACTCGTTTTTACCGTTATATGAAAAGATGGAGGGAGTCAATATACGAAGTGCTCACCACTTTATTAACGATTACTCACTAGATTTCTTCGATCACCATTTAAAACAACAGCTATTTAAGTTATTAGAGCAAACCATTGGTGAACACCCGGAATTTACTTTACAAACAAATTGATGAAAAATGGATAGCCTGGAGCGAAATTTTGTATGTTAAGTAAATTCAAAACTAAAAAGCCGATTTCCTTCTTTTCAAAGGAATCGACTTTTTTTGTCTTAGTTACTTGTTACATGTTCAGGTTTAGTACTGTAAGCAAACAACCGGACTGCAAGAAGGAGCGCCAGCAAGACCATTATGAGTCCCGACCAGCCGAGATTACCTATGGAGCAACTGCTGATTACCAGCCCCCCGATAGTTGAGCCAAGAGCGAAACCGAACTGGATAAACGAAGTGTTGACGCTAAGAGCAATATCAGGTGAGTGTGGGACTAAGGAAACCAAATACAACTGCTGTGCTGGGGAGGTCGCCCATGTGGCCACCATCCATATCATGATCAACGAGATGATAGCATAAATCAAGCCATCTGCCCAAGTCAGTAGCAGTAACATTCCGGCTTGGACGGAAAGACCAATGTAGATCATGAACTTCGGCCCTTTTGTATCCGCAATCACTCCTCCAAATTTGGAGCCGAAGAAACTGCAAAGACCAAAGAGCAACAGAATACCGGAAAGTGTAGCTACCGACAACTTGGCATTTGCTTGTAAGTATGGAGTAATGTAAGTAAACAGTGTTGAGTATCTTCCTATATAGAGCAGTGTAGTAGCAAGCGCAAGCACAATCTTTTTGTCTTTCAAAATTGACAGCTGCATTCCGAGTGTAATAGTTTTTTGCTCGGTAATCGACGGGACTCTGGCGAAGACTACCAGCAACGAAAAACGGAGTCTCAAAACGTGCTACTTTGAAGAAGATCCATTATCTAGTTCTCTGCTCTAGCTGACTTCAAAAATTGTTTTAGATGGTTATCTATCACGAGAGAATCCTGTTCGTTTTGTCCAATTCCAAAGCAATGTCCCCACTTAGATTCGATTGACCGAAAAACAGCATTAGACATATGTTTCACTTCATATGCATTATCCTCAGAAGGAAAAAACAGATCAGTCGATCCTGGCATAACTAGGGCATGAGCTGTGATCTTGTTTAATGCCTGTTCAAAATTTCTGTTGTCTTGAGGATTGGCACTAATATCCCCGTTGATTCCTGTACGGAGCATAGCAATTAAGTCGTTGGCATCAAAAGAAAGAAACACTTGATCCCAATAGTCTTCCAGATAGGCCTTTAACGTCGAGTATCCCTCCACCTGGTAGAGCTGCTCCAAATAATAAGCCTGAGAAAATCCCCAAGGAGCATAGGCACGTCCCATTGCGGCGAGTCCTGCTACAGGCTGATGGGTATAGAAGCCTTCCTTCCAATTGGAATCCGCTTGCAATGCCGCGATAAGCCCTTCAAAAACAACTTGCGCATGTGGTCTGGTCTTTGCTGTTCCGCCAAACGGTGCAATCCGCTCGACCATCTCAGGATAACTTGTTCCCCATTGAAAGGTTTGCAGCGCTCCGAGCGACCAGCCAACGACTAGAGCAATCTTTGTAATTCCAAATTTCTCGGTTATAAGCTGATGTTGTAGCCGAACATTATCATAAATCGTTATGAGCGGGAAATTTGCTCTGTCGAAAGGGGCTGGTGTATTGCTTGGGGAGGAAGAAAGACCATTCCCAAACATATTAGGCACAATAATAAAGAATTTGTCTGGATCGAGAGCTTTACCAGGTCCAATCAACCACTCATTATCAGTGTGCTGACCAGCAAACCAGGTAGGGTAGACAATTACATTTGACTTGGTGGAATTTAAAGCTCCATAGGTTTTATAGGCAAGAAAGGCTTGAGGCAACTTTTCGCCCGATTGCAGCACGACATCTCCCAGTGAATAAATTTCGTAATCTTTCATTATGTGATTCTCCTTCGTTATACAAGATTTGGTGTTGAAGCTTGATTTTTACTTTACGGTACTGTTACCATCAAATCAACGAAACGTTTTTGACCATAATGTTCAATTTTTTTGAATGAAGAGGTGCTGTCTCAATGGAAATTCGCCAACTTAAAACATTTTGGACGCTTGCTTCCACACGCAGTTTTAGCCGTACTGCCGAAGTATTGAACTATGTTCCGTCTACTGTAACCATGCAAATTAAGGCTTTAGAGGAAGAATTGGGGGTTAAGCTGCTGGATCGCTTAGGCAAGAGTGTTGTTTTAACAGATGCAGGCCAGCAATTGTTACCCTATGCCAACAAAATTTTAAATGATATAGAGGAGGCTCGGTATGTCTCAAGTCAAAGCGGTGAATTAACTGGTACGGTTATAATCGGTGCAGACGAAGTGCTCTGTACATACCGGCTACCTGCATTGCTCCGGCTTTTTCGCGAACGATATCCGCACGTTCGTCTTTTATTTAGGCCCTTGTCTAGTGACCATTTGAAACAAAGTCTGAGAGAAGGAAATGTTGATGTGATCTTTATGCTGGATGAACCTGTCATATCTACGGATCTTCATACAGAGCTTTTAATGGACGAACCATTTCTTATGGTAGTTTCACCTGACCATCCATTAGCGACACGCTCTACATTAAGCATAGAAGATTTTAATAGAGAGCAAATTCTATTAAGTGAAAAAGGTTGCTCTTATCGGACTTTCTTCTATCGAACGTTACTGAGGAAGGGGGCCGACAGCTTAACGGAACTAGAGTTTAATAGTGTAGAGGCCATTAAACAATGCGCAATGGTTGGGCTCGGCATTGCCTTACTACCTGAAATGGCGATAAAGGAAGAGATGGAGCGGGGAGAACTGATCGCTTTACCATGGGATTTATCTGAAATACGATTTGCTACTCAAATGCTGTGGCATCAAGAGAAATGGATTTCACCATCAATGAAGGTTTTTATCGAATTGGCAAGAAGTGTACTAAAATAGAGTCAAGTTAATAGCATATTTAATATCCCCGAATGTATGGGCGCAAACGATTCATACCACCGCACCGTAGTTAAATCGGATAGAAGAGGCAAAGGTCGAATCGGGGTTCATTTAAAACCTTGAATCGACCGTTTTTCGGAAGTGTGTAGGGCTCGATGTTGAAATTAGTTCATGATAGAATTTGAGATGATTGCTACCTCAAAAACGTCAATGGGATATAGGGAAATTCAGAAAACTTACCTGAAATTCTGTTGGGGCTTATATGCCGTGGCGTTATTAATATCAATTTAATATATTATTAAAGATTTACTTGGTAGCAATAAGAGCTTTAATAATTTCGTTCCAGTAGTCTGTATAAGTTTTTTTCTTTTTATTTTCTATCTGTTTTGACTGAATAATTTTTTCCTTTTTAGCGTTTTTTGTTAGGCTCTTCACTGAAAATTCTCCTTTTAAATGTGCTTTGTATGTAATGTCTAACGGTCAAAAAGCTGAATTCGATATGTATCCTACCAATCTTATGTTTTTTCAGTATTTAAATGTTTAAAACATTTATTAAAAATTTCACGTAAGATTGAAAAAAGGCAGGTTTTTAGCAGAAATCGTATCACGGAAGTTCCTTAGTATAAAATCTTTGGTTAATGATCTCTGTGTTCGAAATCTGAGTCATTTTTATCCCGCATTAACAGGCAGTAAGACTCCCACTTCAAGATTTAAGTGAAACAAAAAATATAAGTGGGAGATCTACTGCCCGTAAAAGCCCGATCGGTTCAACTAACAATCAATGGGGGGAGGAAACCCCCACTGATTGATGTTTCACTTTATTTCCTATACATATTTTCAATATTTATATTAAAATATAAACATTTAAATTTTCATCGAAATATGGATTCCATTTCTTGCTTCTCTAAACTAGAAACAGATGAGGAGAAGGTCACTAAAGTCTTCTGCCTTACATCAGTACTCATGTCTCGAGCTGAAAGGGGCTGACCTCTGCAGCGACAGCAACACACGACTGAGTGACCAACATCATGCTATTGCCGCTGCCGCTTCGCTTTCGCGTAGATAAAACCCTTTTGCTGTCGCTTCGCTTTCGCACAAACAAAACACGTTGCTGCTGACGCAACGCTTTCGCGCAAAAAACATCTGCCGCTGTCGCTTCGCTTTCGCGCAAAAACATCTGTTGGCCCAAAGCCTCCGGACGCAATTATGCCTCGGCATAATTGATATGTGCTTTGTGTATGTAACGTTTAACGGTCAAAAAACTTAATTCCGCACAATTTAAACGCATCTGAATACGGAGTATATCCTACTAATCTTTTTGTTTCTTCAATATTTAAACGTTTAAAACGATTATCAGATAGACCATGTAAGATTGAAAAGGGAGGCAGGTTTTTAGCTGAAATCGTTTTTAGAAGAAGATCACTAAAATCTTCTGGACTTATATACGCACTCATGTCTCGAGCTGAAAGTGGCTGCCCCTCAGGCTTGTAATCGTCATAAGCACCAATACGGATAGCGATACTTTGCAACTGTTTCTCATAAGCAAAATAAGATGCAAGTGCTTCCACGAAACATTTGCTAACCCCATACATATTCTTTGGTCTAATAGGTGAAGAATCGGTCACTTGAAAGTCTAGTGGATATCCTTCAACTGTTTGAGCACTTGAAGCAGCTATGACTCTTGTTACACCGTTATCCGATGCGGCTTTAAATATATTGTATGAACCTTTGATATGACTCTCTAATAAAGAGCTATAAAAATCTGCATCTGGAGAAGGATCTCCTGCTAAATGAATAACAATATCTATGTTTTTACATGCTTCCTGACAATCTTCTAAGCTAGAAACATCTAAATATGTAACTTCATGATCTGGCGACTTTTTAAATTTTTCTAAAGGACATAAATTTATGTCTGCCAATCTTAATTGATAGCTTGTTTGCTTCATTAAAGTATTGGTTATCTGTTGACCAATCTTTCCAGCAGCTCCTGTAATTAAAATTTTCTGTACCATGATAAACGCTCCTTTACGTTTTTATTAGATAAAAACAGTGTTTTACCTAAGCTTGTTCTGATTATAAGTATATGTTTGTCATTAATACAGCGAATAATTATAATGAAGTACATGAAAAAAATTCTTGGGGTGTCGACGATGAGTTTAGTGAAGTATGAAATTTTTAGTAAAGCAGCAGAGGTAAATAGCTTTACGAAAACCGCGGAGGAATTAGGATTAACGCAATCTGCTGTAAGTCATGCCATTACAAGTTTAGAAAAAGAATTTAATTTTCCTTTATTTATTCGGAATAACTCTGCAATTAAGCTAACTCAGAATGGGAAGGATTTATTAGTCACTATTCGAGAGATCCTATACTATAACGATATGTTAAAGCAGGAAGTAAACGCTATTAACGGATTGAATAAAGGGACGGTAAAGGTAGGGGTATTTAGTAGTATATCTACAAACTGGATACCTTATATTATCAAAGAAATGGAGAAGCAATATCCTGATATAGAAATACAGCTAATAGAAGGAAACTATGCTGAGATAGAAAAATGGTTGCTAGAAAGTGAAGTGGATTGTGGTTTTATTAATAACAAAACTACCTCTTTACATTCATTCGATATTGTAAAGTTAAAAACTGAGCCACTTTTATGTGTAGTATCAGAGCAATCACCTTTACATAGCAACAAATATCTATCGGTGGAAGATATAGAAAATGCTCCTTTCATCATGCCAACTTATCAGTGCTTTGACGATATACAACTATTTTTTAAAGAGAACAATATCCAGCCAAATATTCGATTCGAGAATATGAACGAAAATTCTATTTTTTCTATGGTTGAAAATAATTTAGGTATTAGCATTTTACCGGAAATGATCATCCCTAAAGGATTGGATACCATAAAGGTCATACCACTTGAATTAGAGCAAACTCGAACGATTGGATTAGCCATCAGAACGCCTATTTCACCAGCAGTTAAAAAATTCGCTGAGATAACGGAGAAATGGGTAAAAATGCGGGGCTTTAATTAAATATCTTTATTAAAAATGAATCAGCTTTAACAAGCCTTGTTACATAAAAAGTGTCGCAAGGCTTTTATTTTACCATTTTTCAAAAACTATTCTTTGAAGATTCTTTCAAAATCTTCTTTGGCATTTTTTTACACTTATAAAAATACTTGAGCTTCGCACGGTGTGAAGCTTTATAATACTACTAATTCGTCCTAAGTGTCTTTTTAAGGTGAAAGTCGTGAAAAAATGCTTAGCCGAAAAAATAAAGAATGCGAGAGAATGATTAAATAATTACAATTTTGAAGTAAATGTTTACTAGAATTAGGTAAATGAACTATGGAGAAAAAATTAGAAAAACAAAATGGTTAGAAAATAATAGGGTAAATATGGTATTTTTAAATAGGATTTCTATTATAGGGGGAATGAGGATGTTTTCACAAACGATAACTGACTATTGGAAGTCGCAATTTTTAAACGGAGACGTTATCTACAACGATGAAAACTTTACGGTCACCATCAACCCTGACCTGAGCGAAGACAGTCGGGTCATGGTGCTGGAAACTGCTGACGGTCGGATTTTGGCAGTCTTGACGCCTGAGATGGCCAAAAAGTTAGACCTTTCTAAAGAACAAGAACTGTCAGAGCTGATTTTCCGCCAGAAATTAAATGAAGCAGGCGTCACATTGCATGGCGCAGATTATCTTTTTTATTTTTCAGAAGCAGAAAAGAACGTCTTGCTGCAAGAAGATCTGGAAGGTACATTGCGCCAATTAACAGAACGAGATGATGCAATTTTCTCAGAGTTCGAGTCTTCCGCTTCTGAACAAGACTTGGATGACGCTTATGTAGAGTTGGATCACTGGGCAGTGTTCGGCTCTTTTGAGCAAGATCGCTTGGTCTGCGCTGCTAGCATGTATCCTTGGGAAGAAGATTTGCAAATTGCGGATCTTGGCGTACTGACTCTTTCATCTTTTAGGGGAAAAGGTCATGCTCGCAAAGTGGTACGTTCAATCTGCAAGTACGCTTATGAGCAGGGATACGAACCGCAGTATAGATGCCAGCTCGATAACGAAGCTTCAACATTCTTAGCTAAAGCAGCTGGCTTGACGCTGCTTGGAAAGTGGGATGTAATTTCCCCTGACTGCACTGTTGGGGAGTCCGAGTAGGATAGGAGCGGGTTTATAATTGTTGCGCCCATTCTTTCATTAAAAAAACAGACCGATTTTTTCTATGCTAAGAAAAAATCGGTATTTAATTTTGAGAAACTTTTCACTTAATCGAAATCCTGATCCATATAAACAGTCGTCATCTCATTTTGCCTCTGTGCCTCAAAATCAAACCTAATACGAAAAATTATCATTCTATACTCATTTACAAGAGAAGAGTATCATCTGGCATTATCTATTTAACTAAATGGTATAATATGGTTAAGTGGTTAAAATAAGATAATGTGAAACATCATAAAAAATTTGCAGCAAGATAGGAGACTAAAATGTACACAATTGGGCAAGTAGCTAATTTTTTAGGTGTATCTAGAGATACCTTGAAATTTTACGAGGAAAAGGAATTAGTAAAGCCAAAGCAAAATATGGAGAATGGGTATAGAAAATACAATCATTTTGATATTTATGATATAACAACAGTAAATTTCTATAGGGAAATTGATATTGAAATTAAAAAAATCCAAGAATTAAGAAAGAGTAAAAGTATTGATGGCATTCAATCATTATTAGAAGAAAAAGAACAAGAAGTTTTATTGGAAATAGAATATAAAAAACTTGAAAAAGATTCAACTAGTAAAAGAAGATTGTAAGAAAATCAAACAATTTTTAGGAAAGTACATAGTTAAGGAATTGAAACCATTAGCAATAAAAGGAGAAATAGAACATTTTACTGCGTATGAAGAATATGACACTTTAAAAAAGAATGCAGAGAGCTTAAAAAAAGCAGTTACGCTCACCTCTTTAAGAAGAGTCATCCATTTCAATGATATAGGTATTATAAATGATAAGTTTATAATTGTAAGAAAAGTGGAAGACCCTGATGAAGAAATAGAAGGTGAAATTTTATCTCATCCAAAATGTATTTATACAATTATTGAAGATGGAAGATGGTCAACTGGTGGAAAAAGTATTGATCAACACGTGGAAGCGAATTTAAGAAAGTTTGCAATAAAAAAAGGATATGAACTGTTGGGACAAGTTTATATAAATCTATTACTGACCACTTATGAAGATGGTCTTGAACGTGTATTTTTAGAGATTTATGTACCTATCGAGTGATCCTATTGTTTCCCTCCTCATTGCTAAAGAGGCGTACGTTACTCAACATAATTTCATGAAGGAAGAGCCATTTATTTAATAGCTCTTCCTTTTTTTTGAATTTGATGCTTGAAAACTTGGAAGTCATAGTGTACTATTTAGCTAGTACACTATGACACGATGTGTATGAGATGGATCTTATTTTAGATAAAATCATTTTATTGTAAGCACACGAGGATGTAGAGATGATTTGATATGGTATGAATAAGGATGCTGGCAACAGATGAATGGATGGTCAGCAATTAATTCAACAATTGAATACCGATTTATTAAAGGGAGTGAAAGCTTTAACAATTTTTAAAAATCTGGGATTAAGAAGGAGACTAAAATGAAAAGATTTACTTTATATTTATTAATGGCATTCACTGTTGTATTGATGTGTGCTTGTTTAAACGATACAACGACTAACGAAGAGAGCAATGAAGAAAGCGATAAAGAAAGTAAGGAAAAATCTGTTAGCAATGTACCTGTTAAAATTCCTGACGATCTATTTGTTTCTAATAAAGAGAATGAAAATATTAGTGAAGCTGAAATGAAAGCAAGTTTAAAAAAGTATATGGATTATAGTCATGTGATAGATAAAGAAATGGAAAATATTGTTTATCTTTATGAGGATGCTACTGAATCCGATCAGGAAAAATTACATAAATTAATAGCTGAAGGGAAAAAGAATGATGCGAATTTCAATGATTTTATAAGTAATAATAGTATCCCAGATGATTATAAAGAACCTTCAAAGACAATTTATGAATTTGTTTCATCAATCAGGGCAACTTTAACACAATTTGATGAGGAAATTGTTGGAGCGGTTGAAAATGGTAGTTTGACAGAAATAACAGATTTTGCTTCAGAGCATTTTACTAAAGCGAACGGAAGGCAGCAACTAAAAATCGAAAAATTTTTGGACGAGAAAAAAATTAAAACTACATATTTCGATGAATAGAAAGAATATTTTTTACCCTTCATTGTTTTTGAAGGGTATTTTTTTTTGTCGAAATTTTAATGGTATAAGTATTGACCTGTGAGTAACCCCTAGGTTTAAGCTTTAGATATTCTAAGTTTGAAGCGGGGAATGTGTATGTTTAGAGAAAAGAAACTTAAAAAACCAGTAGCTAGCTTTATTGTACTAACCAATATTATTTTTTTGCCACTTTTTTGTCTTGTAGGAGCCATCAGCATGTTAGGATTTCCTTCGTGGGTTATTGATGTAATGTTTTGCATATCAGCATGGTCTTCCACCTTTGCTTTTGTAATTCTATTTAAAAAAATCTATCCAGGGCAAAGTTTTATCCAATTTGTAAAAGATAAATTCAACAATAAACTTAAATTTTCTGTGATTCTTACTACGATTATGATTCAAACCTTGATATTTTTGATGATTTTGTATTTCGTATCGAAAAATAGTGACGTAGATTCTATTTTTACTGTTTCTTCATGGGGAATGCTGATTTACTTCTTTTTTAAAAGCCTTCTTTCTGGACCACTAGGAGAGGAACTAGGGTGGAGAGGTTTCGCTCAACTTGAGCTTCAAAAGAAGAATTCACCATTAAAAGCTTCGATTATTATTGGATTTTGGTGGGGGATGTGGCATCTGCCCATATGGTTTACTACAGGGCTTGTAGGAATCGATTTAATCAAATATATTCTATTCTTTATGATAGCAATCATGTCTACTAAAATCGTCATGACAGCGTGTTATAACTTAAATCAGAATTTAATCATCCCCATCATCATCCACCAATTCTTTAACTTTTTTATTGGCCTAATAAACGGAAACTTACTCGATTTAATTATGTATAACGCCATTTTTTATTTTGGGGTAGCTGTTTTAATCATCATTATCAACCCAAACAACGTATTGTATGGAAAGGAAGAAACAACAGAAGGCGAGTACCTAAAATCAACATCGTATTCAAAATAAGGCCCATCATATTAACATGAAGTGGATTTATATTTTGATTAGAATTTACATAATATTTCTAAACAGGAGGATATTTTGCAAAACATCAAGAAGATTATAATTGCTACAAATAGGCAAATTGAATACGGAGGAACATTAGATGAAAAGAGAAAATTTGGTTGTCGTCTCCTTATCTGATTTTGAACCAGAGATTGGTCGATGGATATGGTGTTTGGAAGATGTTCGGCGTACGCTTATCAAAAAAGTATCAGACATAAGTCAGCAACAGCTTGATGCCAAATTAAACAGTCACTCACACTCAATCGGATCGTTGTTATATCATATCGCTTTAATTGAGGCAGACTGGCTCTATGAAGAGGTACTTGGGGGGGAATGGAGTACAGAGATTCGTTCCTTATTCCCTCAAGAAGACCGTAATGAGGATGGTATGTTGAGTCACGTAATGGGGCAAAGTTTAGACGAACATTTACACCGTTTACAATGTGTACGTAATGAACTGCTTTTCCATTTTCGTTCTATGGACTTAGAGGATTGGCATGAATCTAGAAAACTCCCTCATTACGATGTCACACCAGAATGGGTTATTTACCATCTCCTCGAACACGAATCCCATCATAGAGGACAGATCTTTCAGATGCTGTCCGTTTTAAAGAGAGAAAGTTAGCCGCTATCTTAAGAAAATGGTTGATGATCACCTCAAAATCAACATACAGACACAAATATTGAAGTGGCAACAATTCGATGCTATTATAGATATGTAAAGTCTCTAATTGAGGTGAAAAATAGTATGAAATATTCTAAAGCTACAAATTATGCACTACACACAATGCTTTTTCTTGCAAAGGAAGCACCGAATAAACCAGTTGGTGTCCAACCATTAGCAGAGATGCAAAATGTTTCTCCTACGTATTTGTCTAAAATCCTTACGAAGTTAGTAAAAGAGGGAATGATCAATTCTGTATCAGGTGCCAATGGAGGATATACTCTTAGTCATAACTGGGAGGATATTTCATTTTTAGATATCATCCATGCAATTGAAGGTAAATCGTCTTTATTTGATTGCTGTTTATATGACGATCCTAATTGTGTCATAAAAGAAGTAATGTTATCTGCTGAAGAAAAACTGGAGAATGAGTTAAAAAACAGCAAAATATCAGATCTTGTGAAAAAATAGTAGTGGATGTATCGTCCACCATTATTTTTTGATTAATCGTGGATATAGAGAGTCTTTTAAGTCTTCGATTAATTCGACTAGTAGCTTAGAAGGAATTTTTAATCTCAATTTGAGCCTTGAAGGCATGTTGTGTAGCGAAACAACATGTACTCTACACAATTTATGGAGGACTGTTACATGATGGAATTATTTGATTGTGCAATTATCGGTGCAGGTGGCGCTGGATTAAACGCTAGTTTGATTTTAGGAAGATCTCGTAAAAAAGTCGCGTTATTTGATAATGGAACTAATCGGAATCGTGTGACGCAGGAATCACATGGATTTCTGACACGTGATGGAATTAAACCAGCTGAGTTTAAAGAAGTAGCTTTGAATGATGTGAAAAAATACCCGTCAGTACATTATTATCAAAACACGGTTACGAGTATTACGAAACAACCAAATGGCTTGTTTAAAATTGAGACGTTAGAAGAAGGTGAGTATGTTGCTGAGAGAATAATATTGGCAACAGGGGTTCAAGAGGAATTTCCATCAATTCCTGATATTCGAAAATATTATGGGAAAAGTTTATTCAGCTGCCCAACTTGTGATGGATGGGAATTAAGAGATCAACCGCTAATTATTATTTCTGAAAATGAAGAACAAACACTTTTTAAAGGAAAGCTTGTTTATAACTGGTCAGAGGATTTAGTGATTGCCACAAATGGTCATGAACTTTCTGCTCCGACATTGAATGAACTTCAAAGAAAAGGTATAACCGTCATTACGGAGCCTATTAAAAATCTACATGGTGAGGATGGTTATTTAAACAAAATAGTGTTTAGTTCAGGACTTGAAATTGAAAGAACGGGAGGCTTTATAGTACCTAATTTTATACGTCCAAATCAATTTGCAGAGCAACTTAGTTGTCAATTAAATGAAAATGGTAGCATGGTTGTGGACGAGGCGGGCCGAACGTCACAGGAAAATGTTTATGCAGCGGGGGAGACAGCTGAATTAGGCCAGTCTTCATTAATTGTCGCTGCTGCTGAAGGATATAAAGTGGCGATGGCAGTTGTATTTGATAGTACAATTTAAAAAAATTTTTGCTTAATTACGGATATTAAAGGTCTTTAATGTGTGATAAAGGAGAGAGAGTAGGGTCTAATAATAATTTAAAGCATATTATAACTTCAAGATTATTTTCTATTTTCAAAAAGGAGGAAAAGAATAATGTCAATTGTTCAGGTAACAACAAAGGAAGAATTAAGAGACCACTTAAAAACTAAAAAGATTGTGTTAATAAATTTTTGGGCTGAGTGGTGTGGCCCGTGTAAAATGTTCAAAGAGGTGCTTAAAGAACTTAATAAGGAATTCAGTGGTAAGGTGAAAATAATAAGGGTGAATGTTGAAAAAAGCCCAGAAATTGCAGCGGAATATAAGGTAATGGGAATTCCTCATTCTCGATTGATTATTCATAATAAATTACGTGAACCAATTATTGGATATGTGCCATTTGAAAAACTTAAGCAAATGATCGGATTATGATTCGATAAACAGCTGAAAGACAATTTTGGATGAACATCTAAAAAAATGATAGTACAGCATGTTCCGAAGAAGCTCTCATGAAGCCAGACAAGCAAAAGATTAATCTTCTTGCTTGTCTGGCTTGATTGCTAAATATAATGAGAAACTAATGGCAACGAACATAATCGTAGAAAATATAATCGAAAACGTGGCTGTATAGTAGATGGATGTAATCAATAGGATAAGAGAACTAATGATCATGACAACCCGTAGTAATATATCTGTTTTTTCACTTGGATTAAAAAAATCTTGAAGAATTGCAAATAAATACGATACTCCGAAAAATATTATATATTCATAAACAAAAACAGGCTTCACATCCGGAATTCCGAAATAAATTAATTCAATAATTAAAATGAGCGGTGGTATATATGTTATATATTTGCTAAAGGAATTCGTCAAAATATCACTCCTTTTTTTGTTAATATATTAACATATATTGTGAAAAGCAAATAATTCGGTGGAGCAGATGACCATTCCAATAGGGTGCTATTCTGTTCCTTTTAAAAAGGCACAATTGCTGCTTTTTCTAGCGTGTATGAAGTCTTTTCGAATTCGGGGAAGATTGCGCTTGTATCATTAGAAGTACCGTCATAAATAAAACAGGGGGATATTTCCTCCCAACATGAAAGTGGTAGACCGTTGATACATAAATGTTTGTAGTAGAATGTTAGTCAAATATGATTTTTTCAATCTGTTTTGATTATATACCAGCTCGTGTTATAATGAGTAACTTAAGGTAATTAAGACGTTCCTTATAACTGAACGGATGCCATGAAAGCCTCCGCATAGAGATAAAATATAGAGGTGTAAAAGATTGAATAAAAAATGGACGATTGAAAAAATTAAAGAATTTGTTGAGAATAATTCGGAAAGTAAGTTACTAACGACGGAATATCACGGTTTTTCTCAAAAGTTACTATTTAAATGTGCGTGTGGTAGTAAATTTGAAAAAACATTTACAAAGTTTAAAAATAAACATCAACGTAAATGTGACGTCTGCCAACCGCCAAAAGAGTCACGCTAATCAATGATAAACGAAGTGTTTAAATGAACTAGCAATATAATAAAAGTTCAATGATTACAGCTACAAAGAATATTTTAAAAGTGAGTAGGAGAACAAACATGATAGAGATCAAAACATCTCCATTAAGTGATGGAGAATTCAATAGAGGGGTATTTGCAACGTGTGATATCAAAAAAGGACAGCTTTTACACGAAGCCCCTGTCATTGCTTATCCAAATGAACAACACCAATACATTGAGCAAACGTTACTCGCTGATTACGCTTTTGAGTATGGGATCGGTCGAACTGCTATCCTTCTTGGTTATGGTATGTTGTTTAACCATTCTTATGAACCTAATGCAACTTATGAGATTAATTTTAAAAACCAAACTTTTGACTTCTTTGCTTATACGGATATTAAAGCCGGAGATGAAATTCTAATCAATTATAATGGCGACGTTGATGACAAAGATCCACTATGGTTTGATCAGGAATAAAAAGGATTTAAAATAAATCAGGGCGTTGATCCAAAAAGGGTAAAGTCACTTAATCAAACTAGTTTAACTTAGTAAATGCAGTTTGATTAAGTCTGATTTATCAAGGTTTTAAGCAATCCTCAAATAAACTGTGTTAAATAAAATTAACTCAAAAAATAATTATGTGAGCAAATGTGTGAGCATTTTGGTTAGCAAGTGATCTGTTTTAAATTGCTAAAGTAAATTTAACTTGCTGTTTTCAGAAAGATCGTTGTTCAATAAGGTGAAAAATAAAAACAGGGTTGAATTCTACAATTTGTAGAACTCAATCCTGTTTTTTTAAAAAGGCTGTTTTCTAAAAGATTGTTTTGATATTTCGCAAACCGAGTTTTTAACTAAAGCACTCAGTTAGTTTAAATATGATTTCTCATAAATTCTTGGATATTCGTAATAAGTAGTAGATTACCTTACTTATTATTTTCCTCATATTGTCCATTAGTTTGCTGTAGCGTGCGTGGACTTATGTTAAATATTAACTACCTTTAAATTTTGGACGGTATATTAAAAAATATTTAATAGTATATGCTTTTTACAGAAAACCCTATATATGGTACATTTGAATGTGTTAAATTATTTCCAAAAAATATACATAAAAAGGGAACTTAAGAATGTCAAAAATTCCGATTACTTTAAAGTGGATGATTGCTATCGCTAGTATTATTATCGGTATTATTATTATCCTTACTTCATTTTACTTTTTAAAAGACCACCAATATTATAGATGGATAAAATGGACAGGTAACATTTTGTTTTTTGCAGGGATTATATTAACACCATTTGCTAAAGAATCTAATGAAGATATGTAAAATACTAGATAAATTTATTTAATAGGCTGTCTATGGACAGTCTGTTTTTATCCCTGTCCAACGTCCCCCTTACTGCACTTTTTCTTTCAGATATTCATTCAACATAGCGAAGAAACCACTGAATCTGCTTAAAAAGCATCTGAATAAAGGTACTTTTTGTTTTTTCTTAATGCTCCAACTGTGAAATAGTTAGATTTTTGACAAGCTGAAATAAGCATTTGCTCTACCCGATTTTCAAATGCCAAGTTTTTATGTACCTCAAGCCAACGATACCAGTAGAGGTAACTATTCAAATAATATGTACCAACGCCTTGAATTCGTTCCATCCATCCTAATCCCCGATAGCCACATCAGAAGGAACTTAATTTTGATAGCAATATTAAAAGTTCCCGATACGGCAGTCAAAGATGGTATACCAAGACATATATAATACCATTAAAAGTGGAAACGTCATTTTCGGTAATCTAGAACGTATGCAGAGAAAACTAGAACGTATGAGAAAGAAAGGTGTTAAGAATGGCTAGTATCAACCGAGAAGAGCAAATAAGGCACTTACACGAGGAACGTAAACGTAAGACAAAAGAAAAGGTTGAAAACGCCATTAAACGGCTTACTAAGGATTCTAAGGCTATTAATTTCAACAGAGTAGCAAAAGAAGCTGGCGTAACGAAAGCGACCTTATATAATCATTCTGATATTCGAGAACGCATAGAATTTTTAAGAGATCAACAAGAAAAAGCATATAGTAATGCAAGAGTTAAGCGAGACGAAGCAAATCAAGACGCTATGAATGCTTCTCTTAGACGGAGAATTAAGAAATTGGAAGAAAGAATTGAAGAGTTGGAAGATGAAAACAAAAAATTACGTAAAACAGAAAGTACGGAACTAGCAGATTATATGAAAAATTTATAACAAAGGCTATTGTAGTAAAACATTGTTACATAGATCATAAAAAAGAGACAGCAATCGCTGTCTCTTACTAAACTACCGCACCCCGTTAGTTGAATAGGGTAGAAAGCTATATAAGGACTTACTTCTGAATATTTTTTACTGAAACCCCTTCTGTTGTTACAAGAAAGGTTAATGTAATAGGACCTTCAGGTGGGTTAAAAGGACCTGTATACGTATCATATTTTACTTTCACTGTAAAATCATACTGAGAATATCCACCAGTTAATAGTTTAATTTCTAATATTTCTGCATCCCAAAGTGCATAACTACGACTTGGATATTCCTTATTAATTACTTTCCTTGCATACGGGTCTAATAACACCAATAATACATCATAAAAATCGGAATGTATTTCTTCAGCACTGACATTCTCTGCTATCTGTGGTCTTTTCCAAGTTAAAACAGATGTTAAACTAATTAATAACAATAAAAATATTACTGATATCTTTTTCATCTAATCACCTACCTTTTTAAAAGGTAGTATTTGCTTTAGGTAAAGCAATATTCTTGTTCAACTTCTTCGTTAGTCAATAAGAAAAAAAGAGCTGCATACGCAACTCAACGATCTTTAAGTAAAGCACCCCGTTAGCCATCCATGAAGCACAAAAATCAGCACTTCACCACAGAAAATGAAAGATGATTAAGTTCTTTCATGGGAGTTCAACAAGGTTTTAGTATTTTTTCAAGTACAATAGGATCCGTTTTCTTTGTCTTTGTATTGACTGTCCGAACTTTGATACGAGTAGGTCGCATTATAGGAGAAACTTCATCCAACTTCCCAGCCCAAGTAGTTTCTCCATATATAGTTAAAGGAGACAATGAGAAAATCCAACTTATTTCTTTCGGAATATATGCTAATACTTCATAACCATCATAATCCCCAAAACTAGATGGTTTTGGTATACGAAGTGCGTGAACACTGAGACTTGTTCGTTCATCATTAAACTTTCTTTCAATATTATAAATCAGCGCTACTCCTCTGGCATTTTTAGGTACGTTTTTTGTTGGTTCAAGTATTGCTGAACAAGGTGGCAACTCTTCAATTTTATTCTCAGAGTGTGTTTGTGAAGGAAGAATTACTAAAACGAAGATAAGGCTAAAAAGCAATTTTTTCATTTCTGATTCTCCTTAAATTTGTTTAGTATCATTATTCCCCAAAATTCCATATTTATTGTATTTCAATCGCTCCTTGTTGAACTATCCTGCTCCGTTAGTTGAAGAAGAAAAAGATGGGATCACTTTGGAAACCCATCTTAAAGTAAAGCACCCCGTTAGCTTAATAAGATACAAGAGATTATGAAAGAATGTTATTTCGAATTACCTCAAATAACACAAAACTAATAATCGCAAATATATACAGTATTATTATTAGCAAACGCTTTTGTTTCCTATTAAGTTTCTTTTTCTTTCGAGATTTATATTTAATTTCATTCTCCATCAAACACCAACTCTCTATAAAGTAAGTACAAATGACAAGAGGATTCTTTAGTTTAATAATTTCTACCCAAAATTTCTATCCAAAAACAGAAGCAAATAACTACCTGCACAAAGATAAAGTGCAACCTGAGTTATAACATAAATCGAAAACTCAAATGAAGTTAATTTTCTTTCTCTCCTAATTTTCTTGAAGTGTCTATAGTAATACAATGAACATAGAAGTAATATTATTGCCGATACTTGGAATATGTTTTCCAATAAACTAACCAAAAAATCATCTCCTCACATTAATAATATTTTTCATTTAACTCTTCTGTTCACTTCAATAAATATATAATTTCCCCTTAAAATGGATAAATCCTTCTTCAACTATTCTGCCTCATTAGTTTAATAAGGCTGTTTTCTCAAAGATTGTTGTTAATCGAACGAGGGGCCTATATTTAAAAGAGTATGTTATATTTTGGATTGCAAGAAAGGTCGAATGAAATAGTATAATTAAGCGTTATTTAACTTATTTCGTAAGAGGTGCTTAGTATGTTTAAAAAGAAAATATTGATTGGACATTCAGAAGATACTGCCCAGGCAATTATTGAACACAGAGAAAAAGGGAACGTTCCGTCAGAAGTTACCGTCCAGGCAATGATCGAACACTTAGTGACAAGTAACATTCCGTTTGAAGATACTGTCCAGACAATTCTCGAATACTTAGAGAAAAGTAATGTCCCATTGGAAGTAGATATCGAAGCCTTTTTAAAGCCGTCGTCTGAAGTATACGAGCTTTTTTATACGGTCAAAGTTCAAAAAAAATATGCAAAACAAGCGGAAGCCTTTGTTACGTGTATTTGTTAAGCTAAAACTGAGCCACCAACGCAATTGAAATGAGAGCCACTTTATATCAAAATAATCCTAACTTTAAATAGTTAGGAGGATAT
>NZ_JBHZDH010000044.1:0-47798 GCF_042755925.1 Lysinibacillus sp. NPDC059133
CTGGAATGGCGAATTAGGGTGAAAGAAATCCTGATGTTTCATTGGGACATAAATCATTCAACGACTGTATAATTTTGGTTAATCAACACGTGTGTAATTGAAACTACTTATCCTACTTCTTTATTCGATTACTACACTGTTTTATTAACATTATTTACCTGGTGGTATTATGTTAAGTTTCTGTAAATTCCCACCCGGCATTCGTGATTTTTCGTCCAGTATTTGGATATTCATAACTTCTGCTCGATTTACTCGCTTTCTCTTGTCGCTTGTAATAACTGGCAAATAAACTATTCTCGACGATGCATCACACTTCCACATTGTCTCGTTCGTATACCCTTCGATAAATAATTGACTCTTCCCCTGTACAATAGCGGGTATTTTTACAGTAGATAGATCTGTGTACACCATCTCAAGTAAAGATTGATTGGACATCGCTAAAAATGGACGATCTGCCTCATCAATCGTACAATGCTCAATACGTCCCATTGACTGATCAGACCAAACGATTGTATGCGGGCCTTCATAACAGTTTTTAAATTCACTATTCGCAACTTCAAAAATAGCATCAATACAAGTAATCGCATTCCCGCTAATATGTTCAAAAGTACAATTATCAGTAAAGAGTCGAGCGTTATTGATATAAATATGATGACTTTCGAGCTCTCGAATTATGGTGTTCTGAAGCGTAATCTTGGCGTGATCATTACCATAAATACCACCAGCCTGCCCAAATTGAATCATGCACTGATTGAGCATTAGCCCGCTTGAGTCGATAATAAAGTGAAATTGCGGATGTTCTTGGAGATCACACTCTGTCATCGATACATCGGCTTCGTTGACAATCGTTACTCCTGTTGCCTCTCCCTCATCTATCCTACATGTACGAAACTCCACTTTACTATTATCAATTAATAACTGCGACTTCGCATGTCGATGGATTTTACAATCGTACAATATCGCCTTAGATTTCTCCCCAAGAAAAATGCCATTCCCTTGCCCATCAGAAAAGATAGAATCCGTCATTAACAACTCACTTTGATGAACAACCAGTTGCGTGTCTTGATGTTGCTTGATTTCACAGCCATCTATCGTTAGTTTCGAGCTATCGAAAACTTGCACCCCTACATCTTGCCCTTGGTGAATAAGTGTATTCATCATTGAAATTGAACTGGAAGCTGCAACAATTTGCGCCTTTGGATGTCCATGAATTTCACAATCCATCATCTCCATCTTCACATCCTGTATTGCATAAATACCATTCGCGTACCCTTCCAACAACATGCAATTTGTCAATGCTATTTCGCTATTTTGCACCATAATTTGAGCCTTCACATGATGCTGGATAGTCGTATCCACTAGAATAACACTTGAACCATTATCAATACGTAAGCCAACATGATTGACAGGGCTCGCTAAAACATCAACATTTTTCATCATTAGACTTCCGAAGCTTACGGTTACTTGTGTTTGCACCATTTGTTGCTCAATGACACAGTTTTCTAGCTGTAAATCTCCCTTTACATAAATACCCTGCCCTTGAGTAAAACGCAAATTCCGCATATTGACAAGTGTCTGATAGCGGATAAACACGCCACCTTTAATGGTCACATTCCCTACTCCATACAGTGTAAGCCTTTTAGAAATTTCGAAGCTTTCTTCATAGATCCCTTCCCGGATTTCAATAAAATCTCCCGGCTGTGCCTCTTGAATCGCCTGCCCAATGCTTTGGTATTTGTGCATAATACCTCTCTTTACAACAAGTGTCGCCATCTCCACACTCCTTATCGAAGCTTTTTCATGAAATCATGAAATTAATTGTCGGTTTTATTTTATTTATAGCCCCATTGAACTTCCAATTATTCAATTTTGTATAAATAAATTACAACCGGTACTTTTTTAATAAGACGGCAATACTATTTTTTAAGGAAGGGTACTATTATATAATTCCTAAATTGCATACTTCCTTCTGAATTAAATATAAAATAAAACCAGCAATCACACGATTTTCTCGTCAATTGCTGGTTTAACCGATTTTCAATTTTCTTATGTTTCGTCTGTTGCTTTTGTTCGATGTAGCATTTACTGATTGTACTACTTTGATTCCACATCAGATGCAAGTTCGAAATTCAACTAGACTTAATCACAATTTAAATTTCCTAACAAGGTCGTTTAGATTTTCTGCCATGTCCGCTAAATTGCCTGAGCTATTTTTGATTTCATCCATTGAGCTTGCTGCTTGTTCAATCGTGGCTGAAGTTTCTTGGATGCCTGCAGCAGATTGTTCTGATACAGCGGCAATTTCGTCTACTGATTTATTAATCGTAACCGTATTTTGTACGACCTCTTCTAGCTTTGTCGTCATACTATCAATGTTCGTTGACATTGAGTAAACAGCCTCTGCAATCTGGTTGAATGTTTCATTTGTAGATGCGATTTGAGCCGTACCTTTTTCAACCTCTTGATAGCCAGTTTCCAGTGAGGATGTCACCGTGTCAGAATCGTGTTGAATTTTTTGAACAATCCCCGTTATATCGTCTACTGAGACGGCTACTTGTTCGGCGAGTTTACGTACTTCATCTGCAACGACCGCAAATCCTTTACCATGCTCCCCTGCGCGAGCCGCTTCGATAGCTGCATTAAGAGCTAGTAAATTCGTTTGTGCAGCTATATCCTGAATTACAGCTACGATTTTTGAAATTTCCTGTGTTTGTTTACTAAGTTCATCAACCTTATAAACAGAATCCTTCACAATATGATGAATGGATGTCATCTGCGCAGTAGATGCGTCCATTAAACCTTGGCCCTCTTTCGTTAAAGCCATGACATTTTGTGAATATTGCTGAACATCTGTACTACTATTATTGACATCTGTCATTTTTAAGGTAAATTCTGTCATTGTTGTCGCCACATCTGATGCATTACTCGCCTGCACTTCTGTGCCACTTGCAATTTCAGTAACTGTATCGACAATTTGTTCCGTGCCCGTTTTCACTTCTGTCGATGATTGCATAAGCTCTTCACTATGCGCAGCTACGTCATTAGATACTGTTTGAATTTGCTTTAATAAACGATTCAAAATATCGGACATCTTATTAGTCGCTTCTGTAAGCTGTCCTACCTCATCTTTGGATTTCACAACAAGAGCGGCCTCACTTAAATCACCTTCAGTAATTCGTTGCATACGATTTGTCACTGCGATGATTGGTCTTGAAATCATTCGAGCACTTAACAAGGCAATCATAATCGACACAATAACAATGACAATTCCAACGATAATACCTGTCAGCTGTTTAGTCTCTCCTGCTTTAATATTATCTGCGCCTAAAGAATTAATCGATTGCTTACGATGTTCGGCTAATCCCTCATAGCCTTCACGTATTTCCGTCGCCTTTTCACTCATAGAAGCTAAATTTTTCGTAGCTAGTTCAATCTGACCTCGATCATAAACATCAAGTACCTCTTTTTCAACATAGCTACTCCATTCCTTCGCCATTTCCGCAAACTTGCTGAAATCGCCTGACTTCGTTATTGCTAAACGCTTTTGTTCGTTCTCGACAGCACGCACTACATTATCTTCAAAAAGCTTCTTATACTTTTCTTCGCCAGAAAGTACATACCCTCTAGCTGCAGCAATTCTTAGCGCAATCGTTTGCGCTTGCTCATAATCTGCAATTAGTAATTGCATTTCTTCATCAACGATGTGTTCCGTTGCGCTATTGCTTTGTTTTACTGCGTAGTAATTGTAACCAATGAATAAAACGACTATTGCTATTACAATACTGAATGAAAAAACAATTCTTTTACTAATAGACTTAAAATCCATTTCAAATTCTCCTTATTTTCCAATGCAAACCTAAATGTGCTTTGTCATAATTTGAATACCCTTAGTAATCTACCATTTTAATGAAGAACTTGGATGTATCAGGAATTTTTTCTACATTAAATGAAATAACTAGCTAATTTTTATGTAATTTATAGCAGATTATACAATCCGGAAAATAAAACAGATGGACTAGCCCAAAACTTAAAATAGCACTTTTGACACACATAAAAAGGAACAGTCATAAAAAATATGCTGTTCCTTCTATTTAAATATTAATCCCAATAGTTAAAGATAACATCTCCAATTGTTTTACTATCAAAGTGTGAAATGTATTTCCATTCCACCTCAGATAAACTGTGCAACTCCTTATCCTGCATCAACAATGTATTTAGTGTATCGGCAGTAAGGCATTTACGCATCGGAAAATATTTGTGTAAGTGAGTTTTCGTTAAAAATTGAAAGGTTAGCTCTTCATCGAACTTAGCAAACGCAATATAAGGCATTAGCCTATGGTGAAGAATCGTCAAACGTTCATCCTCCAGTTGAATCACTGCTTGCATATAAACAAAATGAGGCTGATTAATAAATTGTACAGCTTTTGCTCGTTGTTCACTTGTCACTAAATGATAAACCATCGACTGGAAAGTTCGCATATCCTGTTCGATAAGATGGTCTGCATCAAAACCTGAAATCCCTTTCGTTAATCGCAACGAATCACCCCTTTATTTTTGTGTCTATATGACCTTCTATTAAAGATAGATGAATTCCTTCAATATTTTTCTATTTTATTGTTACTAAAAAGAGGAGACCTAAAATACGCACATTATATACAGCAATTAGTTTCATCTTGTACCTTTATTCTAAAATGCTTCTAGTTAGTTATTTTTCGTCTTTCCTCTTAAACCTCCATCACTTCCACCAATTAATGGTATTATAGCAACAAATCATTTTTAACCATAAATTGTAACAACAGCATAAAGTAGGGTTGATTTCTGTTCCGACTGAGCACTTTCCTGGAGGCGTCCGATGAGTCGCCCTGTCTCCACTTCAATCAACTTATATACTCACTCAAAACGTGGCGATTATGCGATTCAGCGACTTATTGGTCTTTCACCAAGTGGATTAATCAAGCTGATTTTGACACAAGTGTTATCCTTTGTACTTTATGGACTGGCAGTAGGGACATTTCTTGAACTTCTAGTTACAAAATTAATGTTCACGATTGACGAAGGATCTTATGACTTCGTTACATTAGGCGTTACGAGTATCGTCTTTTTAGGCGCTACTTTCGCACAAATTTTTCAGTTTATCTCCCTATTTTTCTGATTTATCGCCCAACTTTTTCATTTTATCGGAAACTTCTTCAAATTTATCGACATCTTACGCTCCTACAAACAACACTGCCTGTCCAATCGCAATAAAAAAGGCTTCATGCTGTATTGGGCTGTTATCTTCAATTTGCAAGGTAATCTCAAAATGAGTCTCACAAAAAATAGCCTGCCAACGTGCAATCGGTTGATCTTCTAGAGAAAATACGGACCAGTCTTCCATTTCCTTGTTGAGTTTTATTGTTTGGACATCATCCGTGATGATTAAGTCAGGAATCATAATTTGCCAGCCATCATAGGCAATCATATACTCTTTGCCTGTAACGAAATCCTTCCCTTTGAAATGAACTCGACCACGACGCGACATCTTCTTACATGTGAAAAGAGGCTGACCAGCGACATCACTGACATCAAAACGTACAAAATAGCGATAGTCCATTGTGCGGTCAAATGCCTTTTTCAGTCCATTCGAATAAACACGTTGGACAGTCGACGATAATTCCCCCGCTTCATTTAAAATTGATACTGCCTCTGTTGATTCAATTACCGCTGGTTGTTTATATGTATAAATCTTCAATCCGTTCGCTCCTTCATTCAGTTGCTTCCTATAAACTAACATAAAATAAACGCCAAATACAAAGGTTGTATTTGGCGCTTGATGTTTTATTTATTTTGTTTAGGAACTTCTACTGTGAATGGTTGGAACTTCACTTCTTTTAGTGATGACTTATCGAATGGTATTTTTGTTTCTGTGCCATCCTTATCAGTCTGTACACCGCCTCCGCCTGAAGGAAGCATTAAATATGGGGTAATCGTTAATTTTTGAACATCGTCTGAAATCGGGTCAAAGGACTTGGTACTACTAAAGTTCCATACATCATTATCGAAATGACCTTCTCCTCCACCTGAATGCGATGTAATTTCCTTGCCATTCTGATCGGTAATATGGAATTCTATAAACGATGCACCAACTTGTGAATTATCAATTGTCCCCTTTTCAGTAGCTTTATAGTCAATTGCTATACCTGATGGGCTGAATGAAATTTTGGACACATCCAGTTGAATGCCCTCTGCTTGTTGCTTATGGTTTACAGGAACATAAACAATATCCGTAATTTTTTTAACTGGCACTTTGAAATCCCATTTTTCCCCTCCTTTGCCTTCCAGCACTAAGCCCATTTCAAAGGAATCTGGCATGTTGTCCTTCACATCAAATGTCGCGATACCTGTACGAACTGTAGGACTTAAAACTTTTTCACCATAGGAACCAGAACTCGCATCAGGATTTTTACCATTTATAGTGAAATCAAGCCCTGCACCAAAGTATTCATTACTTAATTCCATTTCAGAATCAATTGTAAATCCTACCGTAATATTTGATTCGTCATAAAGGACTTCATCTACCGTTACTGAAATACCGTTAATTGTATGCTTTTCTCCAATAGTGCTTGTTAACCCTTGTTCACTTGCCTGTTTTAACCCAGGTAAACCAGAGTTACCGAATACCGAACCGACGATTGGTAGCTGTGATAATGTGCTTGCAAATGTTGGTGATACATATGCTGCGGAACCTATCATAATACTAAATGCGGCTGCGGTACTTGCTACATATAATAATGGTTTACGTTTGCTTTTTCTTTTCATTTGTACAGGTGTTTGAGTCATATTTATTTGCTCCTCTGCTTGTTGTATTCCTTTGGCAATTGCTGCTCGTACCTCATCTCTTGGGAATTCTGGAAGGGGTCCGTTTTCATTAAATGACTTTTTCATTGAACGTTGCACTCCTTTCTAATTCTCGTTTTAACTGTTTTTTTCCACGATGCAAATACGTTTTAATCGTGCTAACTGGCTTTTCCATTATTTCTGCAATTTCTTTAATCGGTAGATCGTGATAATAAAATAAAATGATGGCCATTTGCTGAGAATGATTCAATTGCTGTATGGATTCCGATAAATCGATTGGATTCGCCATAACATTTTCTTGCTCCTGTAAACGATTTAATAATTCACTTTCTTCATAGGGGATGATTTTATTCCCTTTTTTTAGTAACCGGTAGCACTCATGTATTAAAATTCGAAACAGCCATGTAGAAAAAAATTCTGGATGCTTTAGCTGATGAACGGTTAGAAAGGCTTTACACGCTGCTTCTTGAATCGCATCCAAAGCATCCTCTTTTTGGCCAACATAAGAAAGCGCAGTATAAAATAATTTTTCTTCCTCTAGAATAAGTAGCTGCTCAAAAGCCACCTTATTCCCTGCAATAGCCTGTTTGACGATTGATAAGTCATGTTCCACGCTGTTCCCTCCTTTCAATACTTAGAGTCAATAACTCAATGAAAAGGTTTCACTTTGATAAAATTCTTTTTATAAATGGCTGTTTTCGAAAATATTGTTGCTTTTCAACTTCCATGAAAGAACTTAATCATCTTTCATTTTCTGTGGTGAAGAGCTGATTTTTGCGCTTCATGGATGGCTAACGGTGCAATTTAGTGGAATAACGAAGCGATCGATTAGGGAGAATAATTCAGAGGTGTTATATATGAAACGGATTCTAATTTCACTTGTTATATGTTTATTATTCTGGAGTTTATCATTGTCTTACCAAGTGGTCGCAGAGACTAATATTAGTGGCGAGGAAAAACATACTGATTTTTATGATGCTTTGTTAGTTTTATTAGACCCATATACTAGGAAAGCGATAAACAATACGTACCCATCTCGCAGTTATGGGTTATGGAATGCAGAGATATTAGAAGTCAAACGAAATACTGGAGGATATTCTCAATATGATTTTACAATAAAGATTAAATATGATACTTATTCAGGTCCTCATAATCCACCAGAAGGTCCAGTTACTATAACTTTTGATATAAAGTTAGATGAGGTTACTGTAACTAAAGTAGAAGGATGATTTTCTAAATGTTTTTGTTCAACTACCTGTGCATTAGCAGAAGATCCAGGCTGTCATTAATGACAACTTTTTTCTTTTGGAACAAACGGTGCTAGATAGCTCAATAGTGAACTAGAAAGAATTCGTGACTTTGCACTTGATTTTAGAGGTACCATCAGGAAAATACGGATTTACAACTCTAAGCCCGTTTTCCTGACGGTACCCCATTTTGCAGTTTCAATTTATTCCCATTCATCAGATTTTTGAAATCTTATTCTATCTTTATTTGTTGGAATCCCATTATTTACTTTTTCCCATATGCCATTTTTAAATATTTCGTATTGTTCAAAAGCAAAAGGCAATCCGTTTGCAGTAGCTATATCACTACTATCCATAAGCTGAAAATGCAAATGTGGAGCAAAGGAGTTACCTGAATGACCAACTTTACCAATAACTTCGCCTTTTTTTACACGCTGACCAACTGAAACCTGAATTGACCCTGTTTGAAGATGGACTAATCCTGCATATACATTGTCGTCACATTCTAAAATGATGTAGTTGCCAGCAACTGATTGTATGTCATCTTTCTTCGGGTCGAAATAATGAGCATTTTTATAAGCGTTAGACATATCTGAAAGCAATTTTGTTCGTGTTCGTTCTTTATAACCATCCTCTGCTTGCACAATGATCCCGTCGCAAGGAGCATATACGTCTTGCCCCCAACAATAATATTCATCTAAGGGAACCCCAAAAAGTAGATATTGCGCCAAACTAACGCGATAGGCGGGCCAGCCCTTTCTTTCCCAATCCACTTGTATAAAGTCATAAGCATATCTTGAAGCTAATTTGTTTGTGCCGTGACTCGGAATTTTTGTCCCTGGCGTGTTAGGAGAGTGCCATTCTCCTCTCAAAGGAAACTCTACAATTATCGGCTCACGCGCATCAATCATCTCATATCCCTCCCCCGTCGATTCTTTACCTATATTATTGAAAATGACTAGTGCTACAAGGACAAGTCCCAATAGGATAATGATACGTGCAGGCATATATTTTTTTCGTGTTGAACGTACATTTCCCACCCCATTATTCATTGCTTGACGTGTAGAATACTTTTCTAAGTTCATCAAAATATCCATCGAGTTTTTCAACAACGAGTTCATAGTTCAAAGCCGGAGTTTCTGAATTTCTAATATCATCTAATATTTCATTAGTAAATCCAATATTAGACCAAAGTATAAACTGTTTGCACTTTTCTATATCCAGCTCCTTTCTAAACTTAGCTTCATCTATTTCATCAAATAATTTAGGACAACAGTTTGAATGTTCTTTGCGTGTTCTATTTTCGAGTTCCTCATTAATCTCGTTGGAATTAGTTGTTCGTGAAAGTTTATTAAACTCTAAAATCCAAGGGTACTTTTCCGATAATTTAATTTGCAAAAGATATGATTGACGCAATCTGTCAAAAATATCTTTTGTATCATAATTCAATAATTCAAAATATTCCTTTTTAATTAGGTCAGAGAAGTAATCATACACAATAAGAAAAAGCTCCTGCTTGCTATTTACATAGTGGAACATAAGGGCTTTAGAAATTCCGGCTTCTTTTGCTATAACATTTGTTGAAGCGTTGTCATACCCCTGTGATGAAAATTCTTTTAACGCTGCATTTAGAATTGCGTTCCTTCTTTGAGAGTCTAAATCTAATAATTTTGTCAACATTTGTCACCCCTTTATAAGAAACGTGATTAACCTACTAGGTCAATATTATTTTACGTTTATTTACCTAAAAGGTCAACAAGTATGTTAGTTGAACAAGAATTAAACAATTTTAGTATTAAATTTTTTTGAGTGCAAACAACTTTAAAGAGCCTTATTACAATAAAATGTAGCAAGGTTCTTATAGGGGGGGCTTTAGTTAAATTTCGATTCAAAAAATAACAAAAAAGGCAGATTTATTCTACACGTTTTGTAGATTTAATCTGCCTTTTAGTTTTAACAACAATAATCTTCGGAAAAACAGCCTTATAAATAGACCAAAGCGGCTCTGCTTCAAATGTTGGGGTGACGTTCAATCGGTCATTTCGGCTCTTCTATGCATTTTATTCGTTCTATCCATGACTTTGACTGTTCTATCCACGATTTTGGCTCTTCTATCTTGCACTGTAATCGTTCTTGCCAACGCTTTTGCCAACTATCCCTATATTTCTACCAAAAAAAATAGACTACCTCAACTTAAAGTAGCCTACTAAACTTTTCTTTATTTATCCAATTTAAAAGTAATGTCGCCAACTCCGATTTCCGAGTTCACCTCTAGTATTACATCTGCTTTATCGTACGCTTCGTTTACATAAACCCCTTTGCCTTTAGAAATGAAACCTTCTATATTTGAACTGCCGATGCCTGCTTCTGTCGTAATCTTTACCCCCACTTTTGACGGTAATATGACAGTAGTGTCCCCAACACCTGTTTCAACATTCGTTTCGAAGCTTTTTTTCCAATCACCGCCTAAATTCACTTTGAGATCGCCAACACCCGTGTCAATATTTAATTTTTCCAGCTGCAACCCTTGTAAATCTAGTTCTGCATCCGATGCGCCAGTTTCGATTGATAGATCCATTGGAATTTCTTCATTCAATTTTATATCCCATATATTTTTTATTTTCCCTAAACGCACGCTAGTTGAACCTTTATGGTCAATCGATACTTTACCTGTCTTGCCGCGTAGGTCATATCTTACTTTTGGAGCAAGTTTATCAATATTGTATTCAGCAGTACCTTCCACCCAATCCTTGGCACCTTTTTCTACTGTTATTTCTCCAATACCAAGATTTAATTCTACATCCAACTTTTCTGCTTTATCCTTTTCTACTAGGATCGTTTCATCTTTGGTTTTACCTGGTATGACTGAGTTGCACCCCGATAACGCAATTAATGAGGCGCCTATAACCAAACCAAGTCCCATAAATTTTTTCAATGTAATTTCCTCCCACTATATAATATTCCAATAAATTCATTATATAGGAATTTTCATATATAAAAACGACCCTCCGCTTTAAATTCGTCTAAGACCTAAGACGTAGTAAGCACTCATTCCATGGATATGTCAAAAATGAACCCCGTATGAAAACATCATATTCATACGGGGTAGCTGTTAATAGGTGAAAATACGTGAAGCATTATAGAGAATAGAAGTATTCCCTTTATGATCCAATGCATGTATCAGCAATTGAGAAGTAGCAATTTCTGATTTTAGAGGCACTAATATTAATTGCGCATCATTCGAATCAACTGCTTTCTCAATACGCTCGGCCCCAGTGTCTAATATTAATTTTTCAATGTTATGATTTTCAACTAATGGTATAACAATATGGTGGATGTCTTTCAAATAAATAGCATCCATGGTATCTAATTCGCTCTGTATATACTGATCCAATGCATAACCTTTTCCATCATGCTTGAAAATTGCAATACCTTGAAAGCCATTCTCCGAAAAATAACCAATTCTATACTGTTGTATCGTTATTGAACCATTCATTTTAACAGTATTAGGATGGAATGGTCCCCATTTTATAGCATTTTGAATTTCCGCTTCATTTTGTACGTAAACGCGATAGCCAATTCGTTCAGACATATTCCCTAAAATGGCAATAATAATGACGATACATAGTAGTACTCGCCAAAACCATTTTTTCATGAAAGCAAGTAATGCAAAAATAAATAAGAAGACCGTACTAACTAACCCTATCACCATCCATGGTCGTGTTAAGACGCTATAGTCTTTAACCTTTCCAGACTTTTCTGGATAAAGATTTGAATCGATAATTGCCGACGTCGTTGATTGGAAATCATTTTGGGATAGCATTAGCTTTAAACCGATTAACAGACATCCTGATACGACTACTGTTAGGATAATTGGCGTTAACGACGGTGTCCGCCTCTTCGTTTTCTGATTGATTTTTCGGAAGGTTTTTACATGGCTTTCATGAGTAAATGTACCTTCCTTATACATATTATTGATGGCATTACGAATCTGATCCATATTCGAATCCCTCCTCCAATAGCGTGATGCCAACCATTTGACGCGCTCGCCTTAATCGTGTTTTGACCGTATTTTCTGGTAGCTTTAGCAGTTCTGCAACGTCCTTTAAGGAAAACTCTGCAAAGTGAAATAGTAGTAGTACATCTTTGTATTTCGTCGGGAGTTTTTCAATCGATGCCACTAGTAATGCATCCGTCTCTCCCATCAATACTTCTTTTTCAGGATTATTGGAAAGGCTCTTTAATTTACTCCAATAATCAATGACTTGTATTTTTTTATAACGCCAGCTTGAAAGATAACTATGACAATTGTTAATCGCAATTCGATATAAATATGTTTTGATGGAAGCTTCTTCACGAAATTGCTCCATTTTCTCATAATATTTAACAAAGGTGTCTTGTACCAAATCCTCGGCCACTGTCCAATCTTGTACATATATATAGCAAACTCGTATTAAATAATCTCCGTACTTTTTCATAGCTCTAGTTAAGTGAGCGTCCTTCTGTTCTTTTAACATTTTGCTCGCCCCCTTTGCTTTTACAAAAAAGCATTTACAGTTAGACTGATGAACAATGAAAAAGTTTCATGGAAAAATCAAATTTCCCCATGAAACTTACATGTTAAAGGTTATCATTTCCCTCCACTAAAGCTTGTAAGTTAGCGAGAGAAGCCTCGTAGCCGTTCGTATTAAAAGTGACCGTGGTGCCATTTTGTTCTTCCTCTAAGACAATAGCGATCAGTGTTTCTTCTATGCCTAAGTAAAACGAAAACTCTTGATTCGGCGTTACATTTTTAATCGTTAACACCATCGGTAATTTTTCTGAAAGCTGATTATGTTCATTCGGCAGTAACGTGAGAATCATCTCTTCTCCAGCCTCTAATTTAGGGATTTCCAAAGTTGAATCTGGGGCGTACCATTGCGACAGTAGCTGTTCCTCTGTGATTGCTCGCCAAACTGCAGCAATACTTGCATCAATCCAAATCGAACTTTTGTCTTTATCCATTATCGCATCCTCCGTTTGCTGAATTCATGTATTTTTCTATCATTTTATCCTATTATAGGAATCAACAACAGTTGCAACTTTAATTTTTGTTTTTAGGTTTTGCTATGCTTTTACGCAAACAATCCAATAAAAAGCGTGTTTTGACAATTGCTTGATCAAAACACGCTTTTAGCCTTTTTTATGTTCTACGCATATAAGCACGAACCGTTAGTGGTGCAAAAATGATTACAACAATGGCAGCTCCAATAAGTGAAGCTGACAAATCCCAACCTATAGCTCCCGAATTTGCAAGTTCTCTAACGGCTGTGACGAGATGTGAAATTGGATTAATTTTCACAAACCACTGCAGGAAATTTGGTAAAGTCTCTGCTGGAACAAAAGCATTAGAAAGAAATGTCAGTGGAAACAGAACGAGCATGGAAATTCCTTGTACACTCGAAGCTGTACGTGCAATGACACCAAAGAAGGCAAAGATCCAGCTAATAGCCCAGGCACAGACAATAACTAAAAGCCCCGCAAGTACAACGTGACCCAATCCACCTTCTGGTCGATACCCCATGATATATCCCATAGTAAAAGTAAGTACAGTTGCAATAGTATAACGAATCGTATCTGCCAAGAGAGCTCCAGCAAGTGGTGCAATACGTGCAATAGGTAGTGATTTAAATCGATCAAACACCCCTTTATCCATATCTTCCCTCAATTGGACTCCTGTAACGATTGAGGTAGTGATGACCGTTTGCACGAGAATTCCTGGAATGATGACTGGCAAATAGTTTTCCACATTGCCCGAAATGGCTCCCCCAAAAATGTAGGTGAACATCAAGGTGAAAATAATCGGCTGAAGCGTTACATCAAACAATTGCTCAGGTGTACGTCGAATTTTTAATACACCTCGATAGGCCATCGTTAACGAATTTCTTAAAGATTGATTGAAGCTCGGCTTCTTTAGTAATTGACTTTTCATACTCTTTCCCCCTCTCCTTGCTCAGAGCCTTGGAGTTCTTGGGGAACATTCTCACCGGTAATTGTCAAAAACACTTCATCTAAGGTCGGTTTTTGTACACTTAACTCATCAAGTTGTATTCCTTTTTGACGAAGTGCGATCAGTAAATCCGTAACTGCGTCAACATTTGACATCGGGGCCGTAATCTTCCCAATGTCCTGTGTAACTGTAGTTTTTACTTTGAGTATTTGTTCTACGGTTTCACGAGCAACTATGATCTCCTGAGGATTTTGAATGTTCAAATGTAAAGATGATGTACCTACAGATGCCTTTAGCTCATCGACTGTTCCCTCCGCAACAACTCGACCATGATCAATAACGGCAAGTCGATCTGCCAGCTCATCTACCTCTTGCAAATACTGTGTCGTTAACAAGACAGTTGACCCTGTATCTACTAAACGACGAATAGTATCCCACATTTGATTACGCGTACGAGGATCTAGCCCCGTCGTCGGCTCATCTAAGAAAATTAACGGTGGCTGTGCAATCAAACTGGCTGCCAAATCCAAGCGACGACGCATACCTCCAGAAAAATTTTTCAAAGGACGTTTAGCAGCTTCTGATAAACCGAACTCTTCCAGTAATTCAGCTGCCTTATTTCGGGCCTCTGTACGTCCCAATCCTAGCAAACGAGAGAAAATAATTAAATTTTCCGTTGCACTAAGTGACTCGTCAACTGAAGCATACTGACCAGTGACGCCAATTAATTGACGTACAATATGTGGCTCTTTCACTATGTCATAACCGAATATTCGTGCCGATCCAGCATCTGCTCGTAGAAGAGTTGCTAGCATTCTGATGGTAGTTGTCTTTCCTGCGCCGTTAGGACCAAGTACCCCATAGATCGTGCCAGCACGTACGTTTAGATCGACACCATCAACAGCCCGATTTTCTCCAAAATGTTTGACTAGGCCACGTGCTTCAATAGCCCACTCACTATTCTCTAACAGGCTTTTCATTCTATTCACATTCCCCATTACTATTCCTCCTCACTTACTACCATCATTTCATTTTTCATGATGGAAATCCTTTTTTTAAGTTTTTTATAGATTTTATTAATTGTCTATAAACGGATGATACAATAAATTTATGAACTGAATGTGAACCGAATAATCTAAGTCATTCATTGAATTTGATCGGCTGTTTGTTTACGAAGCAATCTCCAAGGAACTACAGCATTTCTGGACTAATCTTCGTATTTTTGGTCGCCCTATGTAAATTTATTGCACCAAGAGCGACAACTATTGCGACAATGTCCATCGCCAATTGATAACTTGAAAAAAAGGTTACCATGAATCCAAATAATGAAGGGGCAATGACGATAAAAAACTGATTCAACGTCAAGGCAGCACTCACAGTTAGCCCCACATATTGTGGATTCGATTGCTCTGTCACACAGGCGATAAACAATGAATACCAGCCAAGCGCTACGAAGCCTAATAAGAAACAACATACTAGCATCAATATTTTAGCATGTAGCATAAATGGCAATATGACTGTAAGAATCACTGCACTTACCATCACGATTATTAATAAATATTCCCGCTTCTGCGCAAAAAATTGATCACTAATCCAAGCAATGGCCACCCTGCCAATCATCCCACCGATTAATACTAGGCTTAAATATTGCCCTGCCTCTGTTAAGGTATAGCCTCCTTCTTGATGTAAATAACTCATAAAATGGGCAACGAGTATCATTTGTAAGGTCATCATCACGATTCCTACAATATAGATTGGATATAAATCTTTATTATTTTTAATGGCCGTGAGCTTCTCTTTAAAAGTGATAGATGTTGCAGCTACTGCTACGCGTTTTTTAGGTTCCTGATAAATCAGTAAAAAGAGCAGTCCACCAGCAATTGCTACGAATCCTTGTACAAGATGCACGAATGACAGGCTATAATGATGGTATATATATGTGAGAATGACTGATGCTAGCGCTCCACCGATTGGAATACCTGTTTGTCGAATGCCAATCGCCAGCCCGCGATGTTTGTCTGGAAACCATTTTACAATAGCCGTACTCCCCCCAGTTTGTGCACTGCCGTACCAAACTCCTACGATTAATAATAAAAATAACAACACCATATAATTATTGACCAACATGAGTAGTAAAGCCGAGAGCCCTAATAATATGGAACCCCATCCGATGATTTGTTTTTCCCCTTTTTTATCCATTAAATAGCCGAACATCATCATCGAAAAGATGGGTCCAATATTAACGGCAGAGACGATAAATCCTGTTTGGAGCGATGATAAATTCCATTCAATTTGATAAAACGTGGCGATTGGTCCCATGCCGTACGTCACGAAAGTTGCCGCAGTTTGAGACAGCGTGGCCACTAATACGATGACCCACTTATAATATGTATTCATAAAAATTCCTCCTATGCTCTTACACTAATTCATATTTACTTTACATATTTGAGTTTACGCGTACCCTATGAATGCGTAAAATGGAGGAAAGTGATAGTGGCTATCAAAAAAATTTATAGGTGTGTGACATACAACATGAACATAGAAGAAATAGCAATAAAGATTGAAATTTTGGAGAGACAAAATCTTAGTAAATCCGCTGAAATGACGAATTATACGCAATCTGCCTTAACCTCAAAAGTGAAGAAAATGGAGGCTGAAATTGGTCAGGAAGTGTTTAAGCGTACACCGCAGGGCTTGAAGATTACAGATGTAGGGATACACTATTTAAAATTTTTAAAGCTGATGACACAGGAGTACGATGAATTTTTACAAGAGATTGGTTCGGCACAAACAAATTCAAAAATTAACTTCGGCACTTCCCATACAACGATTAAAATTTATGGCGCATCCATTATGAATGCCTTGCAGACAAATAATATTCCTTTAGATGTCGATTTCACCGTGGAATCAAGCACTTCCTTAAATGAAAAAATACATAATGCCGAAATGGATTGTTCACTGACGAGTAATCCTATTAAACACTACCCTGATTTAAATTATGACAGGATTGCAACTGAAACATTTGAAGTCATTTCGAACGATTCATATATTATTGATTTCGAGAAACGTTCTCCTTTCACACTCCTTGTGTTAAGTAAAGGCTGTATGTATACACGGGCGATGGCAGAGTGGTTAAAAAAGAATCAAGTTCCATTTACGATGAAGGAAATAAAATCGGTAAGTAGTATCCTTGATTTCCTACAAATAGACAATACAATTGCAGTGTTAAATACAAAACTAATTGACCTTTATAACTACTCCAACATTCACTATTACGATTTGCCGAAGTTAAATAAAGAAATAGAGACTGTCTTTATTTACAAGAAGAACGAGAATCAACAATCTTCTATTTTTCAATTAAAACATGTAATTGAATCATTGCTAGAAGACCCTATCGAACGAAGCTAGTTTGATAGGGTCTTTTAGCAATTTATCGGAACAAATTCAAGGTTTATCGCCCCAATTTTTAAATTTATCGCCTAACTTTAATTTATCGCCTAACTTTTTTTATTTATCACCCAACTTTTTTTATTTATCGCTCAACTTTTTTAATTTATCAACCAACTTTTTTAATTTATCAACCAACTTTTATAATTTATCACCCAACTTTTTTTATTCATCACCCAACTTAAAATCAAAGAACCGCTAACCCCTGCGAGCCAAAATAAGGGAGTTGAGTCCATGCAGCAACCTGCAATCTAACTAGACTTCCATCCGCTTGGATTGCAAATACGGAGACTGTTCCCTGATTTCCATTTAGGGTGTAAAAATGCCGTCCATCTTTGCTCACACCAACATCCATAGGCAGTCCTGGAGCTGTACCTATTGGTGTACTGGTAATATGCCCCGCTACTGACAGTGCACCATTGGGATCAATTCGGTACGTGGAAATGGTGCCGCTTAAAGTATTAGTTATGAATGCAAAACGTTCATCTCTAGTTGTGATTACCCAGCATGCGGTTTTATATCCATTTGGTACGGAGCCACTGATCACATGAAGAATCCCGTCATTGCTCATTGAATAGGAAGAAAGGGCATTTGAACTTGCTTCAGTAACTAAGAGGATTCCAGAGGATAGAAAATAGGCACCCAATGGTCCGTCACCATAAGAATCATTTACGATTGGCTCTGTAACCGTACCGTTTTGATTTACGTTGAAAACGCTAAGACGGTTTGAAGTATACTCGGTTACAAGAAGCTTACTGCCATCACGTGTGAAAAGAACCTGAGCGGGCTCGGCATTGAAAGTACTGAGAGAACGTGAGGAGCCGGCAATAGGAGTAAGGCGCCCGTGTTCATCTATACGAAAACCCATGATATTCGATGCATAATTGTTCGCGGCATACCCAACATTGGCAACATAGACAAGATTACCAAACACATCTACACTATTTGGCTGTGCACCTCCCGATGGCTTCACGTCCGCGAGAACTGGTGCACCGCTGTCACTAATAATAAAACTACTGATACTATGGCTACCAGCGTTCACTGCAAGAAGGAAACGACCATCACGGGATAAGGTTAATGCTCCTTGTGACGTCAGGGGATCGACACCATTGTTTGGCGTTGCTGCAGAGACTTTCCTTATGCCCGTACCTCTACCATTAGTTGGATAGGCACCTACAAAGGCGAGCATTCCATTTGTGTCCCTGTAAAAGGCAATGACTTGATTCATGACTTCATTATTTGTCATCATGTAAACCATACTTACACTTGCAGGGGAATTTTTGTTCATATAAACTTTCCTCCTTTTATAGCTTTATATGGTTCTTTTACGAATTCAATTCCCCGTTTACAGGAAAATTACTTATTTTACTAATGCTCAATAGCTTAAGTACATAATGTGAGCAGCATTATTTTTTTACGGAAAATAAAAAAGCTGTCTATTAAGCTTACTTAATAGACAGCCATCTCTATCTTATTCCACTTGCTCAAGCAATAGTTTTTGCTGGAGATTACTATAAATACCTTGTTTTTGCATGAGCTGCTCGTGATTGCCCTGCTCCACAATTTCACCTTGTTGAATAACAAGGATTTGGTCGGCATTTTCGATTGTTTTTAGACGGTGTGCAATGACAAAGCTTGTGCGTCCCTGCATTAAATGCTGGAGACCTTTTTGAATATCAACCTCTGTTTGCGTATCCACACTGGATGTAGCTTCATCCAAAATCAGGATATCTGAATTTTCTAAAATTTCCCGGGCAATAGCTAATAATTGCCGTTGACCTTGACTTAAGTTTGCCCCACCTGCCTGAACAGGTGTATCATATTGTGCTGGTAAATGTTTAATAAAATTATGGGCATTCGCGATTTTCGCCGCTTCTTCTACCTCTGCATCCGTAGCATCAAGTTTACCGAAACGAATATTTTCACGAATTGTTCCGGAAAATAAATACGTGTCCTGCAGTACAACACCCACTCGTTGACGGATCGTTGCCATTTTATAATCCTCGATGTTTTGACCATCAATTAATATTTCCCCTGCATCGACGTCATAAAAACGACTTAACAAATTGATAATCGTTGTTTTTCCTGATCCCGTTGGTCCAACAAGTGCAATGGTTTCACCCTGTTTGGCATGGAAGCTAATATTTTTCAGTACTGGCCTCTCGGGTAAATAGCTGAAGGAAACATTGCGAAATGCCACTTCTCCTTTTAGACTTTGACAATCTATGGCATGCATTTTATCAGCTACTTCCGAAGATTCATCTAAAATCTCGAAAACTCGTTCTGCCCCTGCAATTGCCGACTGGAAGGTATTCAAAAGATTTGATAACTGATTCAACGGACGGAAAAACTGACGTGTATACGTGACAAATGCGGCGATAACCCCAACTGAAACGATCCCTTTTACCGATAAAAATGCCCCTGTGCCAATGACAACAGCTAAACCTAAATTATTCATAAAGTTATTAATGGGACCAAGTAGACCTGAAGTAATTTCTGCTCGCTGTGCCGAGTTACGGAGATTTTCGTTCTGTTTATGGAACGTTTCAATCGTTTGTTGTTCTGTCCCAAAAAGCGTCACAACCTCTGCACCCGTAATCATTTCCTCAATATACCCGTTCAGGTTCCCTAAATCACGTTGACGGGCCACATAGTTTTTACTACTACGTTTAACAATTTGCTTCGTCGTAAAAACAATTAGTGGAATTATAATCAGCGTCACGATTGCTAGCTGCCAGCTAAGCGAGAACATAGCAATACTAACACCGATTACCGTTAAGACTGACGAAACGATTTGTGTCACACTTTGTGCAAGTGCCGTATTTAAATTATCGATATCATTTGTCACACGGCTCATTAAATCACCGAGTGCTCGCTGATCGAAAAATCTCAGTGTTAACGTTTGTAGCTTTTTAAATAGTTCAAGTCGTAATGTGCGAATTGTTTTCATCGCCACATGGATCATGACATACGTTTGTAGCCACGTAAAAATAGACGCAGCTGTATAAATAACTGCTAGCACTATACCTAGACGAATCGTACCGGCAATATCTTTCTTCATAATATATTCATCCACGATATGTCCGATTAAGTACGGTCCTGCTAAGCTTAAAAATGTTGAAGCTACTACAAAAAATATAGAGAAATAAAGTCCTATTTTTTGCTGCTTCACATAGTGCCACACTCGATTGATCGTGGCTTTTTGATTTCTAGCCTTTTCAGCTGGCCCAGCCACACGTGGTCCGCGTCCAAAATTCATTTGCTTTGGTTGACTTTGACTCATTGTTGTACACCAGCCTTTTGCTGTGAAGCGTAAATTGCTTGGTAGAATTTATTATTCTGTAATAATTGTTGATGTGTACCTTGACCAACAATTTCGCCGTCTTCTAATACTAGAATCTGGTCCGCCTGCTGAATAGAAGCAATTTTAGACGCTACGATAAACGTCGTCGTGTCATTATATTGATTGCTAATAGCTTGTTGGACATGTTTTTCAGAGGCACTATCAAGGGCTGATGTTGTATCATCCAGCACTAAAATAGCCGGCTGTCTTACAAGTGCACGCGTTAATGCTAGTCGCTGCTTTTGACCGCCAGAGAGATTGGTTGCCCCCTGTGTAAGTTCATGCGCTAAACCGTTATCCAGTCGGTCCACAAATTCAGTGGCACATGCTGCATCTAGAGCTTGCTGTAATTCCACTGACGTTGCATCCTCCTTACCAACACGGATATTATTATCAATTGCACCTGAGAACAGCAAAGCTTTTTGAGAAGTAAAGCCGATATGCTTGCGTAAAGTGGAAAGTGCATAATCCTTTAGAGGCTTGCCATCCAAGTGTATTTCTCCACTCGTTGGATCAAATAATCGTGGTAATAGCTTCACTAGCGTTGACTTTCCACTACCTGTTTTTCCGATCAGGCCTACCGTTTGCCCGGGCTTTACTGAAAATGTAATATTTTTTAGGACATCCTCCGCCGATTCATAATAACGATAGCTCACATTGTGAAAGTCAATCGCCCCTTGAATTGGCGCTGTAAGGGGGTTTTCCGCTTCCTTGACCGCTACTTCTTTATTTAAGACGTCCACAATACGCTCTCCCGAAGGAATAGCACGTGCTATTTGCATCAATACCATACTAGAAGTCATCAATCCATTTAATATAATCGTTAAATAGTTAATAAAAGCGAGAATCACCCCAACCTGTAATGTACCAGCTTCTACTTTAATGGCACCAAGCCAGAGTGCTGCTACAATCCCTAGATTGACAACAAACATCGTAAACGGCACGAGCACCCCAACGATTTGCTCGGCTGTAATAAAGCGCTTCGTCAGCGTATCATTTAGCCCACTAAATTGTTCAATCTGTTGCGTTTCACGACGGAACGCCTTAACGACACGAATCCCCGCTAAATTCTCCTGAAGCTTCGTATTGACACCATCAATTGTCTCCTGCACACGACGATACAGGACACCCGAGTACTTTGTGAAAAAGTACATCGCAATAATTAATAGCGGTACGATAATAAGAAGTATAGAAAATAGCTCACGTGCTGTCACAAAAACAATAATAACGGCTCCAATAAATAATAAAGGACCACGCACAAAAATACGCAACGTCATCATAAACGCGCGTTGAACACTTTCTACGTCACTCGTTAAGATCGTAATAAGCTTCCCTGTTGTAAAAGTGTCACGTTCCTTTGCCGAATACGTCATCATTTTTTCATAAAGTGACTGACGAACATCTGATGCAAAATGGATAGCTGCCTTTGAACTATAATAGGAACAGCCTACCCCACCAACTAGTCCGAATACCGCACTCATTAGCATCCAGACGAACATTTTCAGCACATACGGATTGTCGCCATTGGCAATACCCGTATCAATCATATGCTGCATAATCGTCGGCTGAAGTAAATCCATCGTTACCTCTAGTACCATTAATAATGGTGCAATCAAGGTAAAAAATTTATAGGGCCCTAAAAACGCTCCTAACTGTTTAATTGCTTGCATTCTTTCGTCTCCGTTCCATTTAAATCACATTCGCTCTTAATTATAACTGAAAATCATTCTCAAGTGGTAATTAATTTTCGGGTCTCGTAATATTTGGGACATGATTGATTATTTATGTAGGTTTTGGTAACTTTAGCTGTTGTTCAAGCTAAAAAATACACCTCAATGTTATTTCAACATTGAGGTGTATTTAGTATTACAAATCATCAAATCCGTTATCTTCTACATTGACCTTCACATATTGGCGAGAACGCTGCTCGAAGAAATCTGTTTTTCCTAAGTCAACATCCTCATACGCTTTTACCCACTTCAATGGATTTTTGCGATAGCCTTCAAATGGACGCTCTACGCCAAGCTGATTACAGCGTACGTTTGCATAGAAGTGTACATAATCATGCACATCTTCCACATCGAGGCCTTCAACTTTATTGCCAATCACTTCATTGGCCCAATCGATTTCTAGTTGGACGGCTTCACGGAAGATTTCCTGTACACGAGCTGCTCGTTCTGGTGTATCGTATTCAGGATATTCCTCTAGTAGCTCCTGATAAATTTTCACAAATAAATCGACATGTAGCTGTTCATCGCGATTAATATAATTAATCATCGTCGACGAGGCCACCATTTTTTGATTGCGTGCTAAATGATAGAAGAACGCGAAGCCAGAATAGAAGAATAAACCTTCCAAAATCACATCATAGACAATCGCTTCTAGCATATTTTCAACAGTTGGCTCCTCTGAAAATGCATGGTAGCCCTTAATAACGAACTCATTACGTCGCTCTAACACTGGCTCTGTACGCCAAAAATCAAACGTACGATCCTGCTCGTCTTTGTTGACAATACTTGATAGTACATAGGAATAAGAGTGATTATGGATCACCTCTTGTTGCGCTAAAATAATCATTAGTGCATTTAAACTTGAATCTGTTAAATAATCCGCTACTTTCCCCGCAAAATCAGTTTGTACACTGTCTAATAGCGCTAGCAAGCCAATGATTTTTAAAAAGGATTCCTGTTCATCTGCTGATAGCTGTGGAAACTGTTTGACATCATTGCTCATATTAATTTCAAACGGTGTCCAGAAGTTCCCTAGCATTTTTTTATACTTTGGATAAGCCCAGCTAAAACGCACATCATCCCAGTTTAAAATGTTAGAAGAACGTCCGTTGACAATTCCTGTTGAACGGTTTGGTGCTTCTTTATCCATAATTTGTCGTTTTGTAATTGTTGTCATTGTTAACTTCCTCCTAGCTCGCGCAAGACTCACATTCTAGCAATTCTACAGACGTTGAGCGCACATAATAGGTCGTTTTCACACCGCTCGCCCAAGCATTCATATGCAATGCTAGTAAATCTTTTGCCTTAATCGTATTTTGAACGTATAAATTAAGTGAAATGCCTTGGTCGATATGACGTGCTCGTGCAGCATTTTGCTTGATTGTCCAATTTTGATCGATGAAATAAGCAGATTTATAATACCAAGTCGTCACAGGTGATAGATCTGGTACTGTTACTGGAATTTTGTAATCCTTCTTCTCCTCTGAATAACTCTTTTGGAAGATCGGATCAATCGTAGCCGTACTGCCCGCTAAAATGGATGTTGATGAGTTCGGTGCAACCGCCATGACATAGCCGTTACGCATACCTTTTTCAGCAACCGCGGCGCGTAACGCGTTCCATTTATTGCTGTCATAGCCCCGTTTGTCAAAATACGCACCAGTATGCCAATCCGAGCCTTCAAATAATGGGTAGGCCCCTTTTTCACATGCCAAATTGTTCGAAGCACGAATTGTTAAATACGCAATTTCCTCATACAGCTTGTCCGCAAATTCTACAGCTTCCTCAGACTCCCATTGAATTTCTTTCAAAGCTAATAAATGGTGCCAGCCAAATGTGCCAAGCCCAATACCACGGTAACGTAAGTTCGTACGCTCTGCTTGTTTTACTGGAATTGTATTGAGAGCGATAACGTTATCTAGCATACGTACTTGAACTGGGATCAATCGTTCTAGAACACCAGCCGGTACTGCTCGGCCTAAATTGATAGATGATAAGTTACATACAACGAAATCTCCAGGCTTGCGACGTGTTACGATAACGTCATCTTCAAGGGTAATAGACTCAAATTCAGTCGCTGACATATTTTGGAATATTTCTGTACACAGGTTCGAGCTGTAAACCATCCCTTCATGCTTATTCGGATTCATGCGATTGACTTCATCTCGATAGAACATAAACGGTACGCCTGTTTCAAGCTGTGAGCGCATAATACGCTTCATAATATCAATGGCTGGAACGACTTCACGACTTAACAATGGATTCGCGATACATTCCTCATATTTAGTACGGAAAGCACCGTCACCCTTTTTCTCATCATAAAAATCCTCTAGTGAAAAGCCCATAACTTCTCGCACTTCATGTGGGTCAAATAAATGCCATTCCCCGCGCTCTTCTACCGTTTCCATAAATAAATCCGGTAAGCATAGCCCTGTGAAAATATCATGAGCACGCAAACGCTCATCTCCATTGTTTAAGCGTAAATCTAAAAACGTAAAGACGTCTTTATGCCAAACATCTAGATAGACAGCAATAGCGCCTTGTCGTTGACCAAGCTGATCGACTGAAACCGCCGTATTATTAAGTTGTTTAATCCATGGTAAAACACCACTTGATGCACCTTTAAAGCCTTTAATCGATGAGCCTCGGCTACGAATTTTGCCCATATAAACACCAATACCACCGCCGTACTTCGATAATGTTGCGACATCTGTATTCGTGTCATAAATACTTTGTAAACTATCATCTACTGTATCGATAAAGCAGCTAGATAACTGACCATGCGTTTTACCTGCATTCGATAATGTTGGTGTGGCAACAGTCATATATAAATTACTCATTGCCCAGTAAGATTCACGTACTTTTTCTAAACGATTTTCTGTCTCATCCTGCATAAGAGTCATTGCAATGACCATCCAGCGTTCCTGTGGTAGCTCCACTGGTGTTTTCGTGTAATCACGGACTACATAGCGGTCCATTAATGTTTTTAAGCCAATATACGTAAACAATTCATCTCGACTTGATTCTAAATAGGAAGCGAGTTCTTGAAGGTCCTGCTCACTATATTTTGTTGTTAAACTTTCATGATACAAACCAGCTTCTGTATAGTGTGCTAATTGTTCTGGGAATACCTTATAAACATCCTTTACTGAAACTTCACGGCGCATTGCAAATTGATCATATAGTTTTTCTAAATAAATTTGAGCTGCGACAAATGTCCAGTATGGCTCCTCCTCATCAATTAGGCTAAGCGTTTGTAAAATCATCGCATCCGCCCATGCTTCAAATGTGGCATTGTCGTTTTTTCGTAGCCAACGATCCGATAACCTTACAAAACTTTCAAGTTCATCCTCCGTATAACTTTTCTTGAGCTTAGCAATTTGCTGTTCGATTTGAATTGTCATGTATACATTCTCTCCCTTTCTTTCTCCAGCAACACAAAAAGCGATCACGCAACATCTATCGGTTACGTGATCGCTGTAAAATCGGAAATGGAAATGAAGGACATGCACACTAAGAAGTGGACAAATCTCTCGCCTCCACTTCTCAATCCCCGAAGAATGTGTTGCTGTCTTGAACAACTCGGCAGGTCTCCTGGCTCATGCTTCCTCCAAATGATGGCCTTCCCGTTCTTCACAGTGGCTAGTCATCATTTGTCAGCACTTACAGTTGCGGGGACAGCTTCGGCCTAAGATGACTCTTTTCCGAATTCCCTTTTAAACCACATTGGTACCGCTCGTCCAAATACTATATATAGTGTTTTAACTCCTAAACAAATCTAACATATTGTGTTTATTGTTGCAATAGGCGTTTTGCCCCTTGCAAGTTATAATGTGCTACTTTTTCTCGAAGCAAGCCCAATTACAATGCAGTTTTACGTAGTTTTTCAAAATTTCTAGGAAAATATTTTTGTGCTAGCTGCTCTTTTTCTAACTGTATTCCTAGCAAAACTACTGCACATGGACCAGCCGTTTTCTCAACATCTAATGAACTTTTGACTTGTTGCTCGCCAAAAAGTAGGGTAAATTCTGCTTGCAGACCTTTTGATCCAACTGGCCAGACTTGCTGCACGGTTCCCTCTTTCCACGCTTGAAAAATAGGTTGTAGCTGTGCGACATTTTCAGGCTGTGCAAGGATTTCATTGCCTACAAGCGGCATCCCATATGTGTACCAACTTAGCTGCTCATACTTAGTTACTGTGCGTTTCTGCTGCTCACCAAGCATCGTTATAGACAAACCTGATTGTAAAGTCGGCATATTGGACTCTGTGCTACCGTCTATTGGCGGACAAATAAGACTCACCTCATCAAAAACCTGCTGAATGCCTGCAATATAACGAGACCATGCAGCATCCCCTGAAAAATTAGCAAGTAAAATATGTCTTGGTAAAGCATTTGCAGCAAGCTGCTCTAAAAAAGTAACACGCGCCGTTAAGTATGCCGTTAGTTTGTCTGGGGCAGACACAACATCTTGTGGTTTTTCGCCAATTGCTGCGGCATTATCTGTTGTAGCAAACAGCTCACCTATTTTTATTGCATTTCTCAATGTACTCGACCTTCCTTACGCACAAACACCTTAGAGAGAATTGGCATCACAATTGCAACGATCACCAGATTTACGAGTGTTGCCAATGGAAGACTAGTCAGTGACGCCCAGTAAAATGCCGGACTAATGATAAAGTAAAATGGTAAAGGTGCCACAACGCCATTTAATATAAGTGCCACAGGCCATTTCCAGAAATGCATTCCTTTTTTATGCATTACCCCAAAGATCCATACAACAATAAACATTTCTACCGCGATAATAATATGTAGTGGCCCTAGAGGGAAGCCAGTAGTTAAGGCTGAGATAAAATGCCCAATGACTCCCGCAACACCAGCTAATACTGGAGATAAAAATACAACGCTCAACAATGCAGGTGCAGAATCAAGCGCTGCAGTTGAAATAAATGTTGGAATTTTAATGACTGCACCCACTGCACAAATTGCTGCTACCATGGCAGTGAGCGTCAATTTCATCAATTTTTGTCGATCCATTCCATTTCCTCTTTCCTATAATATTTGGCTCGTCATAAAAACGTTGGGTTGATTTCCGTTCCGAGCTGGGGCGTCCGATGAGCCGCTAATCCCAAGGAGTCGTCAGCTTTCATCCCAATCATGTCATCCCCAACTTTTAATGAAGAGCCTACTTTATGAAACTATATCATTTGATTTGTTCCCCAATGCCGTACCAAATGCGTGCGACTTGTTCGGCTTCAGCAAATAATGCCTGGTACAAACGCCCACATGTATCACGCAACAATCGTGCCTGTTTTTCCATTGGCACAACGCCACGTCCCATATCGGTCACTATTATATACAAAGCACAATTTTCTTCAAGTGTCTTTAGTCTTGTCAAAATATTTCTGACAAGGGGCTCATCATCCTCAAGATCTTGTGTTACGAGCCACTTCTCTATGTTTTTAATAACTAGTACATCACAGGTTGGTGTGCTATCAGGTAGAGTGCCATCCACTAGCTCAACGTTTTGACCTGCAAGTAATTTCATAACATAGTCGGTTTTTCCACTATAGGCTCCTCCGATAAAGACATGCATCTTGCTCCCTCCTCCCAAGCCTTTCTTGTAAACGTTAAAGAAAACATTTTATCATGCGGTGTTTGATAGGACCAAAAAGGTTGCTCAGTCGGTGCAAAGGCTACGAGAAGTGCTCGAATTACGCCACCATGGACAACGAGATGATAAACATCCTCCCCTTTTGGTAATACTGTGAACCCTTCCTTAACACGTGCACAAAAGACATCAAAGCCTTCTCCCCTTGGAGGCGGTGACTGTACAGGATCATCTAACCATGCACAATAACGACGATTGGATTGTAAGTCCTCATATGTGAGCCCTTCAAAATCTCCGAAATTCGACTCTCGAAATCTCCTATCAGACACGTATGTTGCATTCGGAAAATAATGGGCAGCTGTTTCCCTACAGCGTAGTAAATCACTACCGTACACCTTCGTGACATCTTGATCTACAATAGTAAGTAAAGATGCATCAGCTAATGAAGAATCTGTCCAGCCGATATAACGCTTCTCCAAATTTTCCTTTGTTGGTGCATGTCTCATTAAGTGCACAGTAACAACGTCACCCACAGTACAACCTCCATTCCTTCAATTGATGCCCCGAGTAAATCTCCCGAAACACCACCAAAGTTGCGCACAGTAAATTGCCGAAAGACTAAAAAGGCAATCGCTAATACAGCCATCAACACGAATGGAACCATTGTGAAGCCCGTTACAAACAACAAGCTACTGTATGCTACAATTAATGTTAAAAACATAAAGCAAATAAGTAAACCCGGCTTAATATGTGTTTTAAAAAAGTAGGCAAGCCCCTTTTCCTTTGAGCACTTGAGTGACATAAAATAAAAGCTCATACCTACTCGTGTACATAACGGAATAAACACAAGCATCCACAGTGCTAACTTATGCTGTACGAATAATTCGTGAAGTATGACAAATTTACCAAGGACTAAAAATAGCACTGAAAGCACACCAAATGCACCAACACGTGGATCATCTAAAATTTCAAGCCGCTTCTCACGATCTCGGTAGGAAAAATACGCATCCCCCATATCAATAAAACCGTCTAAATGTAAACCACCAGTAAATAAGGCAAATAATGCGATAATCACAAAAGAAAGCAAGACCTCACTGCTTGCCGTCCATTCCGTTAAACCATAGATCACCGCTGCCACTACGGTACCCATGAGTGCCCCTATCCACGGTAAAAAGGCGAACATCCCTGTAATCGTTGCCTTCGTTAAAGGAATTTCTTTATGTACCGGCAAAACTGTAAAAAATTGAAATGCAAGTTGTATGCTATGCCAGAAATTTTTCATCGTCTTGCCACCTTCTTTTTATTTTCAAAGCGTCATTCATTATTTCCATTTCTTTACGACACCATAGTTTATTTCATACGCCTCATCTGCTATGGACACGAACCATTGATGTAATTCCCCAAGGATTTGTCGGTATAATTCTACTTCCTCGTTCGTATATGGAGGCTCATCGAATAATTCGTTCGAGACGATAAAAAACGTCACTCTTTTCTCAAGTAACGTCCTTACCGCCTTTTTTAAAACCTCAAGCTTCTTTTCTAAACAGCCGGGCTGCTCCACACATGGAGTTCCTGTGTCAAAACCCTCGTAAAACGCATTTGTTAGCCATGTCGTAACACAGTCCCATAACACGACATCTCCATCGGTCAGTTTATACAGGGTATCTGCGATTGCATAAGGTGCTTCTATCGTCAGCCACTCGATATTTTGTGCTTGTCTGTCTGCCTGATGTCGTATGATCCGCTTCTCCATTTCACGATCCAACGCTACACCGGAAGCAATATAAATAAGTCGTTGTGCTTGCATAAACTCTGTTTGATAGTGAGTAACAGCCGCTTTTTCAGCAAAGTGGGATTTACCACTGCGTACTCCCCCAGTAATGAAAATTAGTGGCAATGGTTACGCCTCCTATTGTAAATGTTGAATGTTACCGATTTCTTTAACGAGCCATTGTTGCCGGGCTTGTTCAATAATCGTTACACTTGTACCATGAATAAATGGCTCTGCCCACAGCTGATCGACGCTTCGCCCTAAAATAGCGTTAATAATACATTTAATCGTTACAGCGTGGGACACAATTAACACATTATTCTCTGGATATTTTTCTGCAATTTTCTTTAACGTAAACATCGCTCGTTCTGTTACCGTACCAAAGCTTTCCGTATGAGTTGCGACGAATTGTCCAGGATTATCGGTATATAATTCATAATCAGGATGAGAAGTCATGATGTCCTCGACTGTTTTCCCTTGCCAATCTCCTAAAAAAATCTCCCGTAAATTATCCTCATAATAAAGTGGAAGCAGTTGATCAGCTAGAAGAATTTGCATGGTTTCCTTAGCACGACCACTTGAACTGCTAATTGCCGCTGTAAAGGTGATATTTTTCAAATGATCTCGAAGTTTTTCTGCATGTAAAATACCCTTTTCGGATAACGGCGAATCTAGCCATCCCTGTAGTCGCTGCTCTTTATTCCACATCGTTTCACCATGTCTTATTAAATAAAAAGTCGTCACCTTTGTCACCCCTAATTTGCGTTAAACCACGCCTGTAAACAATTCTGTAAATACGTCATGGCTACTATATCTTTAATCCCAATACGGAACCATTCACCATTTAAGCCCATAAAGTTTTTTGTATGCCGCAGCACGACGCCTTTTGATAAACAATATGTAAAAAATGTATCTGCTTGCTGATTTTTCGGTAATGCAAAACATACATAATTCGTTACACTATTTGTCACCTGACAACCATTTTCTTGTAAATAGCTCTGCAGCGCTTCCCGTTGATTTTTAGCATAGGCAATAGCTTGCTCACAATATACATGCTCATCTAAACAGCCTGTACCGATAACGAGGGCAAAGGCATTCAAGTTCCAATGCGGTAGGATAGACTTTAGATCAGCAACAACTACTGGGCTCGCCACTAAATAGCCTAGGCGTAATCCTGGAATCGCATACATTTTTGTCATCGAACGAACGATGATCAGATGAGGATTTTCTGCCACATGCTGGATTAATGAATAGGCTTCATCTACCCAGTCAATAAATGCCTCATCAATGACAAGCTCACAATTGACCTTTGCACCGTGAGAGATTAATTCGAGAAGCTCCTCTTTCTTTGGCAGCACTCCCGTCGGATTGTTCGGAGTACAAATATATAAAGCATCTGCGTTCACCATTTCACGCTTCAGACGCTCCAACGGCAATGTGTAGTGAACAATATCCTCAACAATAATCGGCACAATTTCAGCGCCTACTGCTGTTAATGTTCGTTCATATTCTGAAAAAGTAGGATGTACGATAATAACACGTTTATTGGCGTAGCGTCTAACGAGAACACTAAAAAGCTCGGATGCACCATTACCTAGTAATATAGAATCTTTCTGCACAGCATGAAAAGCTGTCACCTTTGATAAAAACGGCTCACCGTCCGGATCTGGATAACGTTGAATAAGCGGATAAAATGTCCGCCAACGTGCCTCAACAAACGGAGGCGGCCCTGCGGAATTCACATTTTCACTAAAATCATACACCTCTTCAGGCATAACAAGCCCTAGCTGATGATAAACATTTTGCGGATTTGCTCCGTGATTAGGTAATTGCAAAAATTAACACCTCCATTGATAACATAACTAACGTAAAGAGCAAGGTCGCAATGCGCATATGAATCACAGACGTTGCAATATGCTCTTTTGTTAATGGAACTAATTTCTCGCCCATTATTGCTCGATAAGAAACGACACCCTGATATGTATTTTTTCCACCAAGCTGTACACCTAATTGAACAGCTGTAGCTGCTTCTAAATAACCACTATTAGGACTTGGATGCTTTTTCGCATCCTGTGCCCACCGTTTTAAGCGCTTCCCGAGAGATACATTCGTTTCATTTTTCGTCCCTAGCACCATCAGTAGACCAGTTAATCGACTAGGAATAAAATTTAGTACATCGTCTAGCTTCGCAGCAAACATACCAAAATCTTTATATTTTTCGTTTTTATAGCCAATCATAGAATCTAACGTATTGACGGCTTTATAGCCCCATAACCCTATTGCGCCAAATAAAAAGGCATAAAATAACGGAGCTGTTACGCCATCACTCGTATTTTCTGAGACCGTTTCCACAACACCACGAACAATCTCATCCTCGTCAAGCTTCTCCGTGTCACGGCCGACTATCCAAGAAAGCTTCACACGAGCTTCAGCAAAATCACCTTTAACGAGCGGTTCATAGACAGCCATCGCCGCTTCCTTCAAACTACGCTGTGCTAGTCCAATCCCAATTAGTAAGCCCTCTACTACTATGCAAAATAGCGGGCTAACCTGATAGCTTAGAAGTAAAATAGCCGTCACAACAAACATCGTTGTGCCAACTACAGCGAGCGCCATCACCATGCCACGAAACTTTCTCATTCTTCCTTTATTCCATAACTCTGTTTGAGATTGAATGAGCTTTCCAATCCAGCGTACTGGATGAGGCATTTTAGGAGGATCACCCACTAGTAAATCAAAAACAAGCCCAATGATACAGGCAATCACCAGTGACATCATAACGGATTCTCCTCTTTATCTTTTTTGTATTTTTGAATGGCCTCACGCATCGTTTCATAAACACCATGGCCAATGACTTTTCCAAGCATCGTAATCGGCCCTGCATATTGATGGTAGTCGCCTTCCTCTGTCGAAGCAATCAACAAGCTATCCGTTGAAGTACCTGTAGCTTGTGTACCTGTTGTTGGATCTGTGATGTCCTCATCAATAAGTGCCTTGACCTTTGCCTCTGTCGTAGAAATCATTGCCTGAAATAAAGCTTCATCCGACAATCTCCCATTTATTAGTACCCACGTATTAATAGTCCCCGCATGATACTGTTCCTGACGATGAAAGGCACGCGTAATATCGACGGCATTGCCAAGACCAGCTGTAATCATGATAACAAGATGAATCCCTTCATATGTAAACTCACGGATTGTTGCATACCGGGCATAGACAGCCGTCATCATCGCCACCGTATTGCCAATGGGAAAGCCCTCAGACTGTAAAAATCGTTGTAATTCTATCTGTGGTTTTCGTTCATCATACGTATAGGGCACTGAACGATTCATCAAATGTGTATAAAAGCCAAAGCCCGGATTATGTACGGCTGAGGATACGACCTTCATCGGCGAATCTGTTTGGACGGCAACATAATGGTCAGAAATATGAATATCGTCCTTGCGAAGTACTGGCATGATCTCGCCTCCTATTCAGAAAATAAAAAAACAAATTCTTACAAAGAAGAATTTGCACTGTTCATTCTTAAATTAATCATCGTTCCCCAATTTAAACCTTTTGAATTTTTGCACAGCATCGCAACTTCATAATACTCAAATTATTTATTTTTTTGAAATTGTATCACAAATTCGCGGATTATCACAATTCAATTTCGAGATATTCCGTTATTGTCTTTGTTTTAAAGTTTTAAAACGAATAACAGATCCCGCAATAATAAATACCCAACCAATACCGATATAGACAATTTTCATTGTTTTAGTCGAGGATGGTAAAATATCCATGATCGTTAAACAAACAAATAGTATGCCAATCATTGATAGCAACATACCAATCGATAATTTTTTCAAAAGAAAAACCTCCAATCTTGTACGCCCTCGATTTTACCGTATTCTCGTCAAAAAGAAAACACTAATCCAATTCAAGGATTAGCGTTTTCCCCGCATTAACGAGCAGTATTACCAAAAATGAAGCGTTAGGTACAAGAACCCCACCCATGTATTTTACGAAGTATAACTGCCCGTAAATGCTCGATTAGTGAAGACTATTAATCCGCGGGGATAAAACATCCCCACTAATTAACATTTCCCTACACTCTCACACGTGCAAAAAATTCCTCATAAAGTGCTTGTAGAATTTGGTTTTCAAATTCTTGTTGCACACCGAATACTAGACTGACTTCAGATGAACCTTGATTAATCATCTCTATATTTGCACCTGTTTTAGAAATCGCAGTTGCAGCACGTGCCGCTAGACCTGTGTTATTACGCATGCCTTCGCCTACTATTACGATCATAGAAAAACCATGACGCATTTGCACATCATCGGCATTTAATTCATTTTTTACACGAGAAAGAATTCGTTCTTCATTTTCAAATGTAATTTGATTTGAACGCATAATGACAGAAATATCGTCTAAACCAGACGGTGTGTGTTCATATGAAATATTTTCATCTTCTAAAATTTGTAGAAGCTTACGTCCAAAGCCTACTTCACGATTCATCAAATATTTTGACACATATAAAGTTGAAAAGCCACTGTCTGCCGAGATACCTGTAACTGGACGTCCTGTAACAGAGCGTCTTGGTACGATACGAGTACCTGGGGCTGATGGATTATTTGTATTTTTTATGTTAACGGGCACCCCAATCTTGTAGACAGGCATTAACGCTTCATCATGGAAAACCGAAAAGCCTGCATAGGATAATTCGCGCATTTCGCGATACGTAATTTCTTTAATTTCCACTGGATCATTCACAACTTTCGGATTAGCTGAAAATACACAGTCCACATCCGTAAAGTTTTCATAAAGCTCTGCTTCAACAGCAGCTGCTAAAATAGAGCCTGTAATATCAGAGCCACCGCGGTCAAATGTACGCAGTATGCCCGCTTTAGTGTAACCGAAGAAACCTGGAAATACAATAATTTCCTTGGTATATTTTAGAGGTGCTAAATTGGCATAAGCCTCTGGTAATGCATACGTGCGTTCAGGTAAATCATTGACAACCAAACCTTCTTTTGGACTTACGTAGCGTGCCGGCATACCGATGGAATTAAAATAAGCAGCGATTAGCTTCGCATTATTGTCTTCCCCTGCCGCTTTGATGCTGTCGATAAATAATTCCTTATTCGATTTATCACCTTGTACACGTTCACGTAAATCTTCAGCGATCACATCACAAATTGTATAATCTAACTCCAAACCATCCGCAATCGCCATAAAGCGATTCACAACGATTTGCAATTCTTCCTCAATTTCTTCATTTTTTAATGCTGCCATTGCTAAATTAATTAATAAATCAGTTACCTTTATATCGTCACCAGAGCGCTTCCCTGGTGCAGAAACGGCTACGATTTTACGTGCCGGATTAGATTTTACAATGTTTGCTACTTTTTGAATTTGTTCTGCATTTGCTACAGATGTTCCACCAAATTTACATACGATCATAACCATCAAATCCTAACTTTTTAAATTGAATGTATTCCTCCAAAAAACAATTGATTGTACACAGTGTACAAATTATCCTTCTCCACGTCAATACAATTTAAAAAATTCACGCAATTTACGGTCGATAGAAAATGGACAATTTTCGCACTGTTTGATTTATTATACGGATTTCGTATGAAATAGTTAAGGTTTTTGCAAATTTTTTTCGTAAATTCTCTATATTCGCACAAATATTCGTCTGAACTAGCTGAATTCATCTAATTTACAGAATTTTTAATGGTATATCTGACATGACAAAACAAACCACGTCTATACGAATTTACATATGGATATCAAGATGAGCAATTTTGATTGTATAAAGGTGTATCACTTCAACAGCAAGATGTTGATTTTTATTACAACAACTACAGATCGAAACTCTTCGGAAATGACTATCTGAATCTGATTTTCATGCCCTTTCTCTCTTTGTATCGTAATAAAACCAAGTGACGAAATGTACCTTAATCAAGAACACTTTTGTACATACTTATCTTTAGCATTTGTAACAAAGTATTTTGCAGCAAACTTGATTGAATTGTAGTGACTTTCTTCTATATAAATTGAAGAAAACGCTTTCTCCATTATGATATGCTGAAAAAATTGTGATGTTTGTGCTATTTATGAATGATGTCAAGCTATTCTTTTTTGGTTTTTTTATCTGTTTTACGCGGGTATTGCTTTGATTTGCGTGGGTTTGTGCTTTTATTTCGTGGAGGACTGTATTCTTAGGAGGGGACCTGAGCAGTTCTTTGGGGTGGCCCGAGCGATTTTCTCTTGAACCTGAGCAGTTTTTTGAGGGACCAGATCACTTTTCTCTTGGACCTGAGCAGTTCTTCGGCTGACCCGATCACTTTTCTCTTGGACCTGAGCAGTTCTTCGGCTGACCCGATCACTTTCCTCTTGGACCTGAACAGTTTTGGGGTGGCGGTTAAAATCAAAATTTCTAGTGCGAAAAAAAGTTAAGTAAATAAAAACAACTCCAAAATCAACTTTTATTATATATTCCGGAGTTACATTACGTTTACTTTGTTCAGTGCAGAACAGATAATTTATAGCGAAAGGCCCTAACATAACGATATGCTAGGGCCTTTTGTATGTTAAATCACGCCAATTACATTTAAAAATACGATAATAATTGCAATGGGTGCTATATAGCGAAGTAAGAATAACCATAATACAAATAATTTATAGCCTTTATTTTTACTTACACCCAGCTCTTTCATTAGTACATCTTTCTTCATTTTAAACGGTACGAAGATCGCAACTAATAATACACCGAGTGGCATAAGAACATTACTTACTGCATAGTCTGCGAAATCAAAAACTGTTTTTCCAAACAATTTCACATCACTTAATACGCCAAATGAAAGCGCCGATGGAATCCCTACAACAAAGATTAGTAATCCGACAATCAATGCCATTTTTTCGCGTTTCCCTTTACCTTTTGTCGTTAAAGAGGCCACGCTAATTTCCAACATGGAAATGGCTGATGTTATTGTTGCAAAGAAAAATAGTAACAAGAAAATAATGAAGAATAATTTTCCGAATGCCATTTTACTGAAAATCGCTGGCAAGACAATAAATAATAGACCTGGCCCTTGAGATGGTTCCATTCCAAATGCGAACACTACCGGGAAAATAGCAAGCCCTGCAAGTAATGTAATCACAAGCGTCAAACCGACGATAGAAAATGCGGAACGTGGTAAACTTTCTTCTTTCGGTAAGTATGAGCTATACGTTACCATAACCCCTACTCCGACAGATAATGAGAAGAACGATTGACCCATCGCATATAAAATAATTTCAGATGTTACACGTGAGAAATCAGGCTGTAAGAAGAAGCGCACCCCTTCTCCAGCTCCATCTAATGTAAGAGCACGAATAATTAATACAAAAAATAAAATAAACAGTGCTGGCATGAAATATTTATTCACTTTTTCAACACCGTTTTGTACACCTTTACTTACGATAAAAATAGTAAGTAGAATAAATAATAGCTGTGATCCAACCGCTAAAAATGGATTAGAAATGATTTCATCAAAAGTGGCTTCGTACGCGCCATTACCTTCCCATAGTCTACCTGTAATTGCATTCCATAAATATAATAAAATCCATCCTCCTACAACACTGTAGAATGAAAGCAAGATGAAACATGTGGCAATCCCTAATTTTCCGACCCACGGCCATAGCGTCTTAGGGGCAATAGTTCTATATGCATCAACAGCCTCTTTTTGTGTACTTCTTCCAACTACAAATTCCGCCAATAATAACGGTAAACCAATTAATAAAGTAAAACCGATAAAAATAAGGAAGAACGCACCGCCACCTCCAATACCGGCCATATACGGGAACTTCCAAATTGCACCAAGACCTATTGCCGAGCCTGCTGCGGCTAAAATGAAACCTAATTTCGATGTCCATTGCTGTGATTCCATCTCTTTATCTCCTCTCTTCTTCTATTTCTTTGTTTATGACAATTCGGTTTTTATTCATATTGGTCTATCGGGACTCCTTTCTCCTACAATCACTTCTTTTCAAATAAAAAGCGTCCCTACGAAAACGTAGGGACGATAAAAATATCGCGGTACCACCCTAGTTATGAAGATATAACAAGAATAAAACCTTAATAAAAAACGTCCCTACGCAAATACGTAGGGACGATTAAATATCGCGGTACCACCCTAGTTATGAAGATATAACAAGAGGAAAGCCTTAATAAAAAACGTCCCTACGTAAATACGTAGGGACGATATAATATCGCGGTACCACCCTAGTTATGAAAATACAACAAGAATAAGTCCTAAATAAAAAACGTCCCTACGTAAATACGTAGGGACGATATATATCGCGGTACCACCCTAGTTGTGAAAAAATTCTTCACCACTTTATTTGATAACGGTATTCACTACCGTCTTCCACTTCCTCACAACATGTGTGATTTATGAAAGATGCTCCAGGTCGAAATTCATGATCATCTATATACTGATTCGCACCAACCACCAGCTCTCTGAAAAAGGGAGATTTTCACTACTTAATCCTATCATTGCCCAAATATTAATTTTCCGAATTGATACTATCATTTTTATCACACATTAAAAATAGAGTCAATAATTTTTTTGAATTTTTATGTATTATCCTTTTTTTCGCTATTAAAATTCGAAATATGACTTTTGAATGAATACCCTTTCATTACTTATGATTTGTACTTTAGTAAACTTCCTTAGGAGTAATTACGGAATTTAGGAAGAAAAAACTTTTGTGCCAAAAAAGCCCCAATCTGTTAGTCACTTCTCCTAGATCTAAATAGATAAGAACCACTTGTTTTGAATCAAGGTCTATACAAAAGATATTCCCATCTACGTCTTTTGCAAATGGTAGATACAGATAATAGTATTTAAAACGATTTTAATACAATCCAAGCATCGTTTTCTGCGCCTGTAAACAACGAGGGATAAAACCCCTTTTTATCTTTATCCTACCATAAATATTAAGGTCCGCTACCCTAACTATTCTCTATCTAGTCATTTCTTTAGCTTACTTATTTTTTTGTTTCACACCAGAATCTATTTGGGTATTCACTTCCTTTTTCAATTGAAATTTTACTACTTCCGCATGTAATAACAAATAAACTAGGCTCACATTCTATGTGAAACCTAGTTTTTTATCTCAAGTTTAATTGCTCTTTATTAAATAGCTGTCCAACCACCATCAATAACTAATTCTGCACCTGTCATAAAGCGTGATTCGTCAGATGCTAAAAATACAACGCCATAGGCTACATCTTCTGGTTCACCAAAGTATGGAAGCTGTGTATACGTTTTATAGAAAGGAAGAGCGCCTCCTGCTTCCATCGTTGGTGCTGTCATTGGTGTTACGATGATACCTGGATGTACGGAATTTACACGGATTTTATCTTTTCCGTATTCAACTGCAGCTGATTTTGATAGTACGCGAAGTGCCCCTTTAGCCGCTGTGTATGGACTTGTACCTGCCATACCAACAATACCGCCAATGGAAGAAATATTGATAATAGAGCCCCCGCCTGCTTTTTGCATTTCAGGAATCACATATTTCATACCAATAATGCAGCCATTTAAGTTAATGTCCATTATTTTATTCCATTCATCCATTTCCATGTTGGCAATCGTTTTGGGTGAAGAAACACCAGCATTGTTCACAAGTACATCGACTTTACCATATGTCTTCACTGCTTCGGCAATGACGGATTTCCAAGCATCTTCAGATGTCACATCATGCTGGATCCCTATAGCATCCCCGCCACTTTCTTTTATTTCCTTTACTAATTGATTCAATGGCTCGATTTGAACATCTGTAGCGATAACTTTTGCCCCTTCTTGAGCAAATAATTTTGCTTCAGAAGCACCCATCCCCATTGCTGCCCCTGTAATAATAGCTACTTTTCCATTTAAACGACCCATTTTAAAACTTCCTCTCTATATTTGTTAGGTATCTATTCCATTTAATAAAACGACTAATTCATGAACATATTAACAACTAGTTGTATTCTCGACATCGTGTCGTTAATATAAGTATATCAATACTCATAAAAAGGGCAAACAACACATTTCATAGATTCGACGCTTTATCAACGAACTTATAGCCAGTGTTGTAAAAATAGCAAAAATAAGACAAGGAGCTTAAAAATGTCAAATAAGAAACAAAAAATGGATCCTCGGGTTATGAGGACGCGCCAACTATTAAGAGACGCACTTGTGGAATTAATTGACGAAAGAGGCTATGAAAAGATTACTGTACAGGATATTACAGAGCGAGCGACCTTAAATCGTGCTACCTTTTATCTACATTATAGCGATAAGCTCGATCTTCTCTATCAAAGCACAAAGGAAATATTAAATGACTTACTGAACAATCTTAACGTTACATTCGAGGACAAGGTGGAATTTGATTTTTCAAAAGATGCAGATGAGCCGCACGATACATTTATGCATTTATTCGAGCAAATTTCTTTAAATAGCAAATTATATAAAGTGTTTTTAACTGAAAAAGACATTCTTTATTTCTTTTCAGGCTTGAAGAAAATCATCATCGATTTTATCTCAAATGGGATAAACTTTACGCAGCCTGATGATAAAAAGCTCACAGTTCCTCGTGAATTGGCTGTCAGATATTTTGCTGCTGCCTTTCTCGAGGTAATTGTTTGGTGGTTAGAAAACGATATGCCTTATTCACCAAAATTTATGGCTACTCAGCTCATGAGAATTACAGTGAAGGGTCCTTATCTTGAACATCCTTTTGGAAAATAAAATAGAGATTAAAGTTAAAAGAACCATCCTTTTTTTAGAATTAAAAGGATGGTTTTATCATATATAACCAATTAACTTTTTATTATTGTTCTTTGAGCCTTTTTAATGATTCTCTCAGTTGCCTTGGTTGGAGATTCTTTTTGCCATTCATCACAAAGGTTTTTTACCCACTCTGGTTGAGTTTTGCTAGCATCATTTAGCCAGTTGCCGACAGAATCTTGAACATACTTTGACGGATCTGATTTAAGTAAATGTAGAATAGGAAGTGCGATTTGCGGTTCTTCCTTTAATATTTCTATATGCTTTGTCCATACTCCGCGAGGACGGATTGATTCTAAACTAAACCTACGAATGTTTTCATCTTCACTTGTCGCCCATTCCGTTAACAAATCTACACTATGCTCAATATTTGCTGAAAGGTCCTCCCTAATTGACATCCATGCAATTTCTCGGACACCAAAATGATGATCTGCTGCGAAAGAACGGATATACAACAATTTCTCTTCTAAAGAATAATCGTTGTTTTTATTCATAAACGCTGCCCAACATCGGACACTATCAGATACATGATGAGAGCATTTTTTGATTAAATCCTCTTTTTTAGTAGCACTTTCATCTATCATGACTGTATCTAATAAGCTCCCAATTAAACGTATAGCCTTCATTCCCGTTTCGACTTTTTGGTTCTCTATCTCCGTTCGTATAAATTCTAATTTTTCTTCTAGCCCTATGGATGGTAGAACATTTTTTACTAAAGTAATATGGTGAACCGCTTGCCACTCTGTTAAATTAACACTCTCTATTTTTCCTTGATTCAATAACGTTAAAACTTCACTTGGGATATCGCTAGCCTTTCTAGCTCCCTTTCTATTTAAAACGTCTTCTTTTACAACCATTTAACACCCTCCTGTATTTGTGTGGAACATAAAATTCGACCTGTTGTAATGAATAGATGTCTATTTTTATATTATTTCTTCTTGCAGATTATTTCCACTACTCCCTCTAGTTAATTATGCCTCGACATAATTGTGAATCGATATTGATATCGAGTGGCTTGATAGAGTCACCTATGATACGATTACCAAATAAACAACTTCATTTGTTTTTTATGAGCGTTAGTGAAATCAAGTGAACAACAACTTAAAAGGATGATAATCAATTGAATAACGAACAAAATAACAGTAAATTTATATACACATATGTACATCATGTTGATGAATATGATCTGTGCAGAATGGAGATGCGTTCTTTTTTTAATCTCGATTCCCAATCAAACTATATAATAAGCCCTATTAAAATCGATCCAAGTCGTAGCCCTTTTATGCAAGACAGACTTGAAGTGCTATATGAAGAAAACAGCATAGAGAACATCAAGACATTGGTGAAGGATTTAACAGTAAAGGAAGCAACTTATAAAGTAGTTTGTTTAAATAGTATGGATATAGGTGAAGAGAAGAAAATTCATCTTCCAGAGCGTCGATTGATAGAACGTGAGGTAGGATTGTGCATGGAGGGCGAACCAGACCTAAATGAGCCTGAAATTGTATTTGGTCTTATTTTAATAGATGGCATATGGTATTTTGGGAAGCATATGAAGAGTGAATCCATTTGGCATAATCATTTACACAAACCAAACAGTTATTCAACGGCACTTAGTACTAGAGTAGCTCGTACTGTTGCGAATATCGCCGTTCCCCAGCCTCAAAATATTCGTGTAATCGACCCTTGTTGTGGTATAGGGACAGTAGTAATTGAAGCCCTTTCTATGGGAATTAATATTGAAGGGCGAGATATTAATTACAATGTTTGCCAGGGCTCCAGAAAAAACATCACTTATTTTGGGTTAACAGGCAACATTACATTAGGTCCAATCTCCGAAGTTAAGGAACATTATGATGTCGCTATCATTGATTTACCCTATAACTTATTTACGCATATATCAACCGAAGATCAATTTGATATTCTAAAACATGCTCGACGCATTGCTGATAAGGTGGTTGTCGTTACGATTGAAACAATCGATGACATGATAGAAGATGCAGGTTTTGTTATAGCAGATCGATGCATTGCTAAAAAGCAATCGTTTTTACGTCAAATTTTAATATGTGAATAAAAACACGTACTTTCTATCATTGTCCGATAGTTTCGGGAGTGCGTAAGCAGCCCTTATCTGCATATCATTTCTAAAAAAATCAGCTACATAAAACAGAGACCTTGACAACTATCTAGGCCACTTTCTGTTGGTTTGAAATACAGTTTGATTGAAAATAAAATGTACCCTATAAGGTAGACACTTAATAAAAAGTCTCTCTTATAGGGTAATTTTTTTTATAATGAATTTAATCAGTGGAACCAAAAAAGATGACGCCTCAGTTACCCTGTTCAATGTAGATATCTCTTGTTCTTCTTTTGTACTTAAAGGTTTTTGTTTCTCTTTATTTGCAACAGCAGTATCAGCTACTGAGGATTTAATTAACAGGTTCAATAATGCTATTCCCACTATAAATATTCCAGCAATAATCAGTATCTTTTTTAACATACAATACCTCTCGTTATGAGAGCATGTCCTGTATATCCAAAAAAATGTCATTAAACACAATGTCCTCTTCTTGAAGTAACGGCTCCGTTAGTTTGTACAATATTTCATAAACTTTCCGGCATACTGATTCTCCTTATTCCTTACCACAATCATAACAACATTTGTCTTTGTCATTATCTCCATACATACGAAGTTCCTTTTCTAATCCACAAACGCTGCAAAAGTCAAAATGTATTTGCGGAAGTATGCCCTCTTCGGCTAATGGAACCCACTCTTTTTCATATAAACTCTTTGTCATACCATAATCGGTAAAAACAAGTTTACTCTCATTGTTTAAACCGTAATTACTACTGTCTTTTAAATCAAAACAGTCGAAGTTTTTATCTAATATTTGTAAAACCTCATCAAACAAATTCGGGATCAAGCGTCGGTATTCTTCAACCTTTACCTCATACGAATGATTATCCTTTAGTTCTAAAGGTTTGTAATATTTTTGCACAGATATGAATTCATCAACGTAGTATGTCTGAGCGAGTAACGTGGCGAAACCTTTATCAGCCATTGAAGTATAAATTTCTAATTCATTTTTTGATTGTTTATAACCGATTGGATGCAAATGTACTTTTATTACAAAATCCAAAACTCTATATACTTTTCTTGTAGAACCTATGCCAACAAAATTTTCATCTCTACAATACTGATTCCAATTTTGAATTATTTGTTCAAGCATTGTTTTCCCTCCTTACACAACTAAAAAACTTAATTGTATTGTATATAAATTCAATACTTTATTACTTTTTCCTTCTTGATGTAACCTGCTCCGTTAGTAAAAAAGCGTCTTCACTTTTTGTAAGTTAAAGTGGAAAGTTTCACAAATGATAGAAAATAGATTATACTAGACTAACAATCATATTCAAAAAGGAGCATTTCCTATGACCGAGAATAATCATTCTGAAGTACCCCAAAAAAAAATCAGCCTGCAAGAGGCAGTGAAACAGCAGCTTGAAAACAAAAAGAACCATTCCTCTTCTTATAAAGGAAAAAAGAATGCCGACCTTTCAACAAAAAAAATGAAAAGCCAGCAAACGAAAAAAACAAGCAATACCCGTAGAAAAATGGGTGTCTAATTTACGGACAATATCGGGAAGACATATTACCAGGCAAAGCTGTTGATATTGTTAAAAAAGGATCGAAAAAGGGAAGATTACCTGAGATATCGTTTAGGATATTTTCACCAAATTCGACGCCCTTCCCCACGGAATTAAAGTCAGGCTTATAGATGGCCAGATTGGGCCTGTACAGGAAATCCACTCTAAATAAAAGAAGTGAAAAAGCATTCAAGGGTGAACTGTTCCCTGAATGCTTTTTTAAATTATTTTATTCTTTTCATTTTATAACGTGTTTAGCTAAATCCCGCCCAGACTTTCTTTCGTAAACCATAGAGAAGAACAATAGAAAAAAATAAAAGACTAATTATTCCACTAAGGATACTACCATCTACAAAGAATAAAACTACATTTATCAATACCGATATAATAAATAAAATGACATATACCTTAAATATCTTTTCTTTTCTTTGTACCTCGTGTTGGAATTGATACATTACTTTTCACCTCGTATTCCTCATATTCTTGATTATACCTTCCTCTTAATTAAACTGTTCGGTTAGTAAAAAAACGTCTTCATTTGTTGTAGAAACGCCTTCGTTCTAAATTCTTTCCATAGAATATTTGACCTATCAATTCTTAAGAATGTATTGCCTTATTTTAAATATGTAATTTTTTCCTCATTCAACTAAACTGCTCCGTTATTTCAATAAAGAAAAAAGAGCTGCCTATGCAACTCAATGATCTTCAAGTAAAGCACCCGTTAGCCATCCATGAAGCGCAAAAATCTGCTCTTCACCACAGAAAATGAAAGATGATTAAGTTCTTTCATGGGAGTTTAAGAAGAACAGCGAAGCTTATTAAACAATCACGCCATATTGTTGAAGATCACAAAATATAAAAAGTGACGACTGCATACATACGTTGTAATGAAGTAAACTATATTATTAAAAGCACAATGATTTTGTGCTTTATTAGTTTAGTTTGACTCTTCAATAGGAGTTGGATAATTACAGAATATAAGGTAGGAATTATTAAGAAAAGAAGGAGAGATACGATGTTCGATCAAGCTGCGTATTTTATTTTTAGAGCCCTGGTAATTCTAACGGTTTTGGTTGTTGTGGTTGGAATCCCACTTGGGGATACACTGTTTAGAAAAAAATAAAACTGCATCCGTTAGTTATCTTAGGGTGACAACCTTCAAACGTATATAAATAAAAAGACCAATCATATTATATATATAAAATATGATTGGTCTTTTTTATATGATTTTGTTCTTAACGATTGTTGTTCTACCTTGTCTTACTCAACTAACGAAGCAGTTTAGTTGAACAACGATATGGGTTTTTATGGTAAAATAGTAGACGGTAGGTGCATCTTCATCTTTCAGGGAAGTGGGATGGGCTATCGTTTAGTTAGGAGGTAGAGGTTTTGGGTGTTTTGGCTGTTTGGGGTGTTTGGGGTGTTTTGATTTTGTTAGTTGCAATAATTTCATTTTGGTCGGCTGGATTACCGAAGATTATAAGTAAAAAATTATCATTTGTTATGATTAGTTTGGGAGTGAATGTAATCGTAACTCCATTGGCTTTATTTATAGGTGTAATGGCAACAGACTCCCCGACCAGCACTACAAATGATTTTTGGGCAGGATTTCTCTTCATCCAGGCAATACCACTTTTAATACTAATAATTGGAATCTTAAAATGGTTTATCATTGACAGAAGAAAAAATAAATAAGCATATAAATAGTAATAATTAATTAGGTTTAAAAAAGACAAGTTTGTGAAGAAATCTACTTAAACTATAGGGGTGCTTTACTTGAAGAACATTGAGTTGCATTAGCAGCCCTTTTTTTCTTAGGCTGTTTTCGTTGCTTCTGCAAACTAAATGGTTTTGCGGAAAGGCATTTTCATTTCCCCTTATATTAGTACACAAGATTTCTAATTTTCTTTAAATGGAAGTGTTATAATTTGTAAAAGCAGAAGGGGATGATATCCAGGATGATATTTTTTCTAATTCTATTATCTATATTTTGTATAATAACGGCTTTTAGTCTTGCTTATAAACGTTCTTGGCAAGCTAAGATTATTATATGGGGACTGTTCTCTGTACTACTTTTTTCCCCTATAATCAGCTTTTTCCTTATAAGAATAACTCAGTATGTAACACAAGATTCGTGGTCAGGTTTACTTGGTGTGTATGCTTTTCCGCTTCTTGAAATAATTTCAATCCTTATGATTGTTATTGGTTGTATAGGCTTTATAAAGAAAAAGGTAACTAAAAAATTAGAACACCGTGAAAATTAGTTTAAACTCTTTCTTTAAATATTTACTTAAATCAATATTATTTGTTTTAGCAACAATCTTTGAGAAAACAGCCTTTTCTTATTGAACTATCGGAGCAGGTTAGGTGAATAAAACTACTACTATCTATGACTATAAACGTCTAGTGTAAATAGCGTGATAAGAGAAGAGAAAAATAAGTGAGGAGGATTTATAGTTTTGGATAAGAGAAAAGTAGGAAACATTTTAGGTGTTACATCTATTTTATCTGTGATAATAAGTATCATTGTTTTTTATGCCCAAAGAGGACCAAATGCTAATATTTATTTTATTATCATCATCTTTGGTATTTTATCAATTATTGGTATTTTATTTGCTATACTCTCTTGGAAAATGTCTAAACAACTTATTCTTTTAATTGTCGGCTTAATAGGGAATGTATTTGTTTTGGCTGCAGCTTATCTATTACTATTAGCAATGGGAATTAGCGAACCATAAATCTTCTTCAACTAACGGGGTGCTTTTACTTGAAGATCATTGAGTTGCATATGCAGCTCTTTTTTTCTTTATTAAAGGCTGTTTTCGTATAGATTGTTGCTTCTGCGAACTAGAAAAATGTGGAGATATGTGAAAGAAGCAGTAAGTAAATGAAAGAAAGCCAACTAAAAAGTCGAAATACAGATATAAAAGAAGTAACGGCATAAAATATCCAAGCAATACCGACAATCATCAACCATTTATAGGTCTCTCTCGAATCACCCGATTCTTTTTTCATCTCTTTGTAAAATTTTATCGTCATAAACATACCACCCATCAATAACACGGCGCAACCGATAGACGGAACGATCTCCAATCCTAAGCTCTTACCCATTTCGATGGCAGCTACCGCTATAAAGTATATAAAAGCTACAAACAAATAAAGAGCTTTTTCCTTTCTCTCTAATTTTCTACTTTTCTTATTCGCCACTTTATACCGATGCATCAGATCTTCTTGCGACACATACTGCGTAACTGTATTTCGCAAGCTAAATGTGAGCCATTTGTTAATTAAAATGTGAGCCACTAAAATTTACTCTTTTCCATCCATCCATTCTTTCGTTTCTAAAATGCGATATGAGCCACCTATC
>NZ_JBHZDH010000045.1:0-11450 GCF_042755925.1 Lysinibacillus sp. NPDC059133
CGTAATTGTTTGTGTGGTAACTAACAATTTTACATGAGAATCTCTCTTTTTATTTAATTTTCATTGGAAGAAACTAGATAATCAACACGCGTGAAATAGTACATCAATATCTGAATTTGTAAAAGAAAGGGATGGATCTTTTGAGGATATTTACTTAGAATTTAACGGCGGTAAAAGATCTTCACTTTCAAGTAAGTACACATTAGATATTACAATGGATGAATTAGGGCAAAACACCAAGAATATTAGTTTAAAAATCCCGGATGCATACTATCAATTAAGTAGCCCTAAACTTACAGATAATGATGCATTGGGATTCAAAGGTGCTTTTTCGGATTATTATACTTATACTACAGATCCGAATTACAATCATGAATTAGAAGTATACTCCAAATATTTGAAAAAACTTGAAAAGTACGGAAGTTTCAAAGTAAAAGATGGATACGATTTAACGGACCCACCACAACCGAGAACTTATGTACCAGATCCAATAGTATGGAAGACAATAGGTGAAGAACTCATTTTTAGCAGTGATCTGGTTAATCAAACGATTTTTCAAACAACTTTTTCAGGGGTAAAAACAAATAGTAGAAGTTTACTTACACGTGTAGATGATTCATTTGTTGGTTTTAGATTAGATGGCCCAGATACCAGAAAGAAAAATGTAACAATCGAAGGGAAATAAAAAGAAGGCACAGGCTGCAATTAGCTTCATTTTAAAATATCAACACAAAATTATTATCTGGAATTAATGCCAGAAAAAAAGCACAAGTCAACGTTATCTTAGGGTGACAACCTTCAAACGTATGTAAATAAATAGATCAAGCATATTTTATATATATAATATGTTTGGTCTATTTTTTATGATTCTGTTCGTAACGATTGTTGTTTTATCTTGTTTTACTCAACTAACGAGCAGGATAGTTAAATAACAATGTGGATATATGTGGTAAAATAAATATTAAATAAAAGCTTGGAGAGTGAATGTAATGAGGGTACTATTGGAGTTCATAAGAATGTTTTTTTTACTCATAATCTTTTATTTGATTTCAGGCAATATTATTGTTTATATCTACCAAAAATCAGGGATGAAATATTCGAATACTTATGGAATTATGATGATAATCTCAATTTTAATTATATTTACTATTTTATATCGAAATAAACTGCAATTTAGTGGATGGTATAAAGGAGATGTAAAAGACAAACTCTCAAAAACATTGACAAAATGGCTGATTTCAATTGCACTATTATTATTGTTATCACCTCCTATCCTAAGCTTCTTATTCCACTAACGAGGTGTGATTGTTCAATTAGAGCGATCGCTTCTTGTGCTAACGGTGCGGTTTTCTTTAATAAGCAGGAATGAGTTTTTACTAATCTAAATGGATTACTTATATTCCTTTTACCGTATTAGAGCATAGAGGCAGTACTTCGTAATAAGATTTTATTAAAAATTAATTGGAATAATATAAATGAAATCGTAGGGAGAATATTCTTCCTACTTTTTTTGCGAGAAAATGTAAATTATTTAAGCTAAATCATGAACTAAATTGTCTAATGTATAGAAGGGAGTGAGTTACATTATTCGTTTAATTAAAAAAGCTCAAAAAGGAAATGAAAAAGCCTTTTTAAAACTTTTTCAGATGTATGAAGCAGATATATATCGAATGGCATTTATTTATTTGAAGAATGAAGAGGAGGCTTTAGATATTGTACAAGAAACTGCTTATAAAGCGTTCGATAAAATTGAAAGCTTAAAAGAACCTACTTACATTAAAACATGGTTTATTAAGATTGCCATTAGTAGTTCACTGAATCGTTTAAAAAAGCTAGAAAAGATTGTGCCTGTGCAAAATGAATACATAGACAATATACAGTTTGAACAGGTTGACCCTACCGTTAAAGTCTTACTAAGACAGATATTAGAGAAATTGACAAACGATGAAAAAGGGATTGTATTACTGAAATATTACGAGGGCTATACTTTTCAAGAAATTGCTGACACGCTCCAAATCCCATTAGGAACAGTAAAGTCAATCCTGTATCGTGCATTGAAAAAATTACGTGTTCAAGTAGAGGAGGCAGATTTTTATGGATAAGTTAAAAGAATCAGTAGAGTCGATTCCATTGCCGAAAGATTTACACAAAAGAGCGAAAATGGGCGTTAGCCAAGTAAAGAAAAAAAGGAAGAAAATGTGGCTCATTCCATCAGTGGCTACTGTATTTCTAGCTAGCTCTATTACAGTTGGTGCTGCAATGATTGACGATGTAAAAAATTTGCTATGGCATATTAGCCCTGAAATAGCTGCATTACTTGAACCAATAGAAAGTACTGTTGAACATGATGGCATAAAAATGGAAATCGTTTCAGCAATGCAGGATGAAGATATGGCCGTCGTGTATGTAACAATGCAGGATGTTGAAGGAAACCGTATTGATGAAACATTGGATATTTATGACTATTTCATTTCAAAAGGGCGGTCTTTTACTGTTGAAAGAATTGGTTTTGATCCTACAACGAAAACAGCCTTTGTTCGATTTATGTCGTTTAATGGGAGTAGCACCGATAACTTTAAGTTAAAAATCCGTTCTTTTTTAAGTGATAAATCAGTGTTAGAGGATGTAACATTCCCACTGGATTTACAAGATGTAGAAAAACAACAAACGGAAATTTTGCCAGATGATACAATTCGCGGGAGTGGTGGAGAGTCCCGTGAAGGAGGTGTATATGTACTACCAGCAGGTAAGTTGAATATTCAAACACCACTATACGACAGAATGCGAATTAAAAATATAGGACTTCATAATGACAAACTATATGTGCAAACAGAGTGGCCAGCCAATAATGCGATTGAACACGGAGAATTTTATTTAGTGAATCCAGCTGGGCAGAAGATTCTTCCTACAGAGAATTATTCCTACGGGAGAGATGAACAAGGAAAATCAATTTATGCGTATAATTATGAGGAAAATATATTTAATGTGAAGGATATCAATGTAGCTGAGTATGAGTTGCAGGCAAAGATTTATACAGCTGGTCAATATGTGGAGGGAGATTGGGAAGTAACCTTCAAACTCGAAGAGATGAGAGGGCAGTCGGTGCCATTTGCTATGGACTTTGGTGACTGGAAAGCGAAAGAGCTGAAGGTTTCTCCACTTGGTTTAACGATTATAGGGGAAGGCGATGCGACAGAAACGGAAGAATTAACGGCTACAATTGTTAAGAAAGACGGAAGTCATAAGGAATTAAAAAGTTTAGTTTCCTTCTCTGATGAAAATCAAGTGAAACTGAAGTTACTGTCAGAGGAACCATTAAAGCTCGACCAAATTAAATCCATTATGGTTAATGGATTTAAAGTGAATTTTTAATATGAATAGGGTGGTACTGGTATCAATCAGTCCCACTCTTTCCCTAACGACGCGGATTTGTAAAAGAAAGCTATGCTAATTAAAAACCGAAATAATAGGATTTATAAGGAGAGAAAAGTTGTTTAAGTATGTATAGCAACTTAAAATTGGAAGTTTTATTTTAGCTGTTTCAACATTTATATCTTGGTATGAGGGAAGTGCCATTATAGAAAATTCGTTGGAATGGAAGTATTCAACACCGTTAACCGTATTATTTAAAGGTGCTTAACTCATAGCGTTAATTGGTATGTTTGCTTCTATAAGGTCCTCGAACCGAGGATACATCCTCCTGTACACAAATAAATATACTTTTCGTAATATTCCTAATATTTATAATATACATTTTATACTTATTAATCGACCCTTATATTTTTAGAGCAGTATGTATATAAAAAGAGGATAACTAGCCTCTATAATAGACCAATTATCCTCTATTCCAATACCCTTATATAACAAGATGCTGATGCTTTTTTTCTGTTAAGTTCTTTATGAGGTTCAAGCTGATTTGAACCAGCTTGAACCAAAAAACCTTTGTAAACGTTGGTATATCAACAATCTTATTAACGTTTTGAGCCTTAATTTACAAGACTAATAATAAAAATAATAAGGACACACAATAATGGCAGATCTACAAATCCCTTAAGCAAGCGCTTGTTAGCTGTTTGAAATTGTTCATTGGATACTTGAAAGATTGACCAAATTTTATGCTCTAAAATTTGCTGGATCACCGATTGCATCATTGACCGTAAAGTAAAATAAAGTATTCCGAGTATAATCATTTTCGCCCATGCTGGCACAATAATGATGAGCCCAATACCACTCAATAAGAAACGAAGATATCCTAAACGATACTGTTTTTGACGAAGCATCGTTTTGCATACTAATTCCTCTATAAAATAATCGGAACGTCGAAACATACGCTTTGAATTTTTCCATAGTAGGCGAGGCTTTTTTAATGTCGGTACTAGCTGACTTCGAAGCTCAGGGGCAATTTGGAATAAAAGACTTTGCCATTTATAAAATGCTGCTTGGTCGAGCTCCACTTGTTGATCAAAAAATTTAGTGATATAGACATAATGTTTATTATAAAAGCTTGTGCAATAAACAAGAAGAATTAGATAAATAAGTGAAGTAATAATAGTAGGTACATACAAAAAGCAAATCGTACCGAGAATACACATAAATATGTTACTTACTAGTTGCTGCCATTTACGAAGCTTTAATTGTAAAACTACCTTCATAAAATTAGTCGTGAATAGTAGCAATAGTAAAGAAAGTAATTCTAATACAGTTACATGATAAACGATTATAAAGATCGGCGCTAATAGAGCAAGGCCAGAACCTAGTAAAATTAGGTGCATACTTAACGACCAATAAAGACCAGCTTGTTTTAAGCGTACCATTTGTTTTCGGTTTTGGATTAAAAAAAGATGATCGGCTCGTTGTAAATAAGTACGAATAGTTTCGATTCGTGTAATAAGAAATAACAGTACAATAATGAACACTAGCGGAATATGTATGACCCACGATGTACTTATATTTAAAATAAAGTCTTTATAAAGGAAAAAGCCAATGACTATTGCTGGCACAACAACATATAAGGCGACTGTCCAATCGACGATGCTTGCCAATAGCTTAAAATTGTGGGAGCGCTCTAATTTTCTTCGTTGCTGCACTATATTAGTCATGGTGGTTTTCCTCAAGCAGTGTGTCGAAAATATCAAGAAGAGATGCTTTGTCCTGTTTCACCGCTAAGCGTAACGATTCAAGTGTACCTTGCTGTAAAATTCGCCCATCATCAATTAATATGAAACGATCACATATTTTTTCTGCCGTATCGAGTGCATGTGTACTCATTAGAATGGCAGCACCTTGCGCTTTTAACTCTTCTAATATCGTTAAGAGCTTACGCATTGCCTGTGGATCAAGACCCATAAATGGCTCGTCTAAAATATAGGTAGAATGCTTGTCGAGAAATGCTAAAATAAGCATCACTTTTTGTTGCATACCTTTGGAAAACGTTGTGGGATAATCGTGTAGCTTATGGTCCAAATGGAAAATTTTCAGTAATTCATTTGCACGATTTGTTAAAGAATTTTCCTTACCAGCTACACGCATGTAAAAATCGATATGCTCCCATAATGTAAAATACTCATACAAAATTGGTCTTTCTGGTACGTAGCCGTAAGCTCCTATTGTCACCTGACCATCCACTACTGGTAATACACCCATCATTGCTTGTAAGGTTGTGCTTTTGCCTGCTCCATTGGAACCGATTAATCCAACAAGCTCGCCACTATTTACTTGAAATTGAATGTTTGAAATAATGGCTTCGTTTTCTACATAGCCACCTTTATGTATGTTAATATCTATTGTCATTCACTTCCTCTCTTTGTATATTTACGAATTAAAGAGGAAAATGTTTCAAATTTTGAGATTTTAAGAAGAATATCGTTTAGTAGATGAGTTTACTGATAGGGGGGCATTCGGGTGGCTAAAGAGAAATGGAAATAGAAGTCTTTGCAATAGCCCACCTACTTAATCTAGGTGGGCTATTGCATTTAATATATCTTCACTCACAGCATTCCAAAATTGTTGTTGTATAGCATCGCAATACACATATAGATCTTTATTTTGGACATGCTCGTATAGCTCAGAAATCGCTTCTTTATGAAAATAGAGTCGATGATTTAATGCCTCTCTTTCTTCCTCAATACAAAACGATTTATACATATCTGCGAGACGTTCAAGCTTTGCTAATTTTTGTTTCGTTCCCTCGTATTGTGTTTGGTGAAATCGTCCTACTGCGGTAGTCATAGAGATCTTTGCCCGATGTTCGGTATTTAACGTTCGCAATTCTTCCTGACGAATAGCCACACGATACCAAAACTCATAGCGAATAGGTAAGTCTTTTAGCTCGTATGTGAGCAAGGATTTTAAAATAAAACTAACATGCTCATAAGTATCAATAATCTTGTCTGACTCTTTAAAAATACCAAACATACAGCCACCCCCGTTTAGATTAATACTACGAACGAAGAGTAAAACCCTTTAAATTTTCTATAAAATTCAGAAAAGTAATGAAGCAATAAAATTTTCTGGATATTAATAGAAATCAGCTAAAATACAAGCTTAAAAGTTGATAAAGGGTGAGTATGAAATTTATGTGGATTTTATTGTGTGTTTATAAAAAAATAAATCTTGCTACACTTACTTATGTAACAAGACTTTAAAAGTGGATTTATAAAATTAAATTGAGTTTATATTTTGAGGTTTAGTTTTTTTAGTTATTCCCACTAATAACAAAATCCATAGTAAACTATTTCCAATAGAATGAGTTGCAAAAGAAGCCCATGTTGAATTAGTAAATTGAGCAATCCATGGGGCAATAAGCATGCTAGGAAGCATATTGATAAAATGCCACTTCAAACAAGCATGAACAACCCATGCCCAAAGTAATCCATTTACTACCCATGCCCAATTCCCGAAAATTTCTTGTTGGATAGGGAGGAAAAAGCCTCTCCACATTAGTTCCTCACATAACATAGCAAAAAGGTGTAACGGAATAAATATGGTTATCATTTTCCAATTTCTATAAAGCGTAACACCGAAAAATTCTGATGGAGGTAATTCCATCCTTTTTAATGGATTAAATGGAGCTGGAAGATAACTTGGTGGGGCAAGCATTGGAAGTTTCGCAAAAAACTTACCTAAAGGTTCAAGAAATAGGTCAGCGAATATTGTAACAATAATTGCTCCCACAACCCAATACCAATCGTTTTCTGTTAAAGGATTGAAGCGAAACCTTTCCAAAATATTTTGCCATGTCCAAGCATTTCCCTCTAAATGATACAGTAGTAACGAGATTGGAAATAAACTCATTACAGGAAACCAAAGAAAGAACCAAAAAGCATAAATTAATGGTACACCCTTTTTAATTAATAGCGGTGTTCCATAGTAAACACCATAGTATACTAACGAACCTGTAATGCCGAAAATGAGTAACTGCAGCAGATAGGACATTAGAAAATCCCCTTCTATATAAAGGATATATTTACAAATAATATGTAAACATAAAGCATTATATTTTTCTATATTTTTTTCGTAGTAACATCTAATCTGCACTAAAGTTTTATAGGAGCAAGAAATATACAGGTGGGACTTAAATACAATGATGCTTTTATATTGCACATGAAAGGCCAACTGAGTACAAAAAATCCGCGTGAGAATAAATTTATTATTAAGTGAAAAAATGACTTTTTGTTGATATTTTGTTTATGCGTACTTAATTGCCTATTACTAAAAATTAGTGGTGATATGATATAAGATGATTGGAGTGGAGGCTGGGCGACTCCTCGGGGATTAGCGTCACAGATGAGACCCTGGAGCGAGCAAACAGGGGAACGAAGGCTAAAACCCATCACGTCCTGTGATAACGCCTTCGTGACCAACATCGTGTTGGCCTAAGCGGCTCATCGGACGCCCCCAGGAAAGCGCCCAGCCGGAACGGAAATCAAACCCCCGTTATGGTAATAGGCCTGCTACTTAATAAAAAACCTGTGAAAATATATATTAACCAGCACTAGTTTTTACCACATGGTAAGAAACTAGTGTTTTTTATTGATGAAAAGTCTTTTAAGTTATCACAAATTTCCTATTTTTTGCATAGAAAAAGGTTGTTTTTGAAGAAATATGGAAATAGCATTTACAAAATAAAATTAAATGTGTTAACTTGAATAGTGTTAATGGTTAACTTAAAAAGAGGGGGAGGTTACCGGTGCAACATTTTTGGGTTGTTGGAACAGATACAGATGTCGGTAAAACAGTTGTCACTACATTGCTAATGCGGCAATTACAAAAGCATGATCTACAAGTTACACCGTATAAGCCCGTGCAAACTGGGGAAGTTTGTGAGAATGGGCATTGCTATTACTACGATACAGCAATGTATGAAAAGTATTCATTACAAAGCCTAAAGCAAGAAAATTTAAATGGCTATTCTTTTAAGAAAGCTGCATCACCACATTTTGCTGCACAGCTGGAGGGACAGCAAATTAATGTGGAGTATTTATTACAGCAAATTCAGTTGTTACAGCAAGCAAACGATGTCGTCATTTGTGAGGGAGCAGGGGGACTTTTTGTTCCAATAGATACATATGGAGAAAATACACTTCTTGATGTAATCGTTCAAAGTAAGCTTCCAGTCGTTCTTGTCACACGAACAACACTTGGAACAATTAACCATACATTACTAACACTTGAGGCATTACATGCTCGTAATGTTGAGGTTCTTGGCCTTGTATTTAATGGAGATACAGGTAGTCGGATGGAACAAGATAATGTGAAGATGATTCTACAACATCAAGAGTTGCCATATGCGACGATTCCGAAGCTTGGGGATATTTCACAGATTGTTGACTACTCTATTTCACACACATCTTTGTTTGAAAGGTTGGTCAAATATGAAACAATCATTAACTGAATTGCAGACGAGAGATTTACAACATGTTTGGCATCCATGCTCACAAATGAAGGACTATGAACAACATCCGCCTATTGTTATTAAAAAGGGACAAGGTGTATGGCTGTACGATGAACATAATAATCGTTATTTAGACGCCGTATCTTCCTGGTGGGTAAATTTATTTGGACATGCAAATCCACGAATAAGTCAAGCATTAAGCGATCAAGCGTTTACATTAGAGCATACGATCTTTGCAAATTTTTCACATGAACCAGCCATTAAGGTGGCAGAAAAATTAGTCGCCTTAACGCCAGACGGTTTGAATAAAGTATTTTTTGCAGACAACGGCTCGTCAGCGATAGAAGTGGCACTCAAAATGAGTTTTCAATATCATATGCAGACGGGAAAAACAAAGAAAAAACGCTTTCTAGCTTTAACGGATGCTTATCATGGTGAAACACTTGGTGCCTTATCTGTTGGTGGGGTAGGGCTATATAACGAAGTGTATCAACCACTGTTATTGGATACAGTACGTGCACAAGGACCGGATTGCTTCCGATGTCCTTTTAGGGAGAATCCTGAAAGCTGTCAAGCTCAATGTATACAATTTGTTGAAGACGAGCTTAGTCAGCATCATGAAGAAATTACAGCTATTATTATTGAGCCTCTCATTCAAGCGGCTGCAGGCATGAAAATGTATCCGCCAATCTATTTGAAGCGATTACGAGAGCTTTGTACAAAATACGATGTTCATTTTATTGCAGATGAAATTGCTGTAGGTTTTGGACGTACAGGTACATTATTTGCTTGTGAGCAAGCGGGTATTGCTCCAGATTTTATGTGCCTATCAAAAGGTTTAACGGGTGGTTATTTGCCACTATCCGCAGTATTAACGACTGATGATGTATACAACGCTTTTTATGATGATTACGGTACAATGAAAGCTTTTTTACACTCTCATAGCTATTCTGGTAATACGCTTGCTTGTCGTGTAGCCCTAGAGGTTTTGACAATGTTTGAAGAGGAACGTGTGATCGACATGATAAAAAACAAGAGCGAACGTATGCGAAAGCTAGCTAAGCAGGCTTTTGAAGAGTTGCCGTTTGTTGGTGAATATCGTCAGGTGGGACTAGTTGGTGCTATTGAATTAGTCGCGAATCGTGAAACTAAGGAACCACTTCCGAGTGAGGAACGTATCGGTTATCAACTATCAAAACGAGCCTTAGCAAAAGGCTTACTCATTCGTCCTCTTGGCAATATAGTATATTTCTTGCCTCCATACATTATATCTGACGATGAAATGGATTTTATGATTGATACAACCAAAGAGACGATCATGCAATTTTTTGAGGAGCGGGAGGGAATAAGTTGTTCAAACGACAATCAACACTGTCACTTGTGATGATTGCGTTGTTTGCCGCTTTAACCGCAATCGGGGCATTTATTAAAATACCGCTGCCAGTAGTGCCCTTTACATTACAAATTGTTTTTGTTTTTTTAGCAGGTAGCTTGCTCGGTAGTCGCAATGGATTACAAAGTCAGCTTGTCTACATAGGGGTTGGTTTAGTTGGTTTACCTGTTTTTACACAAGGTGGGGGTATCACCTATGTATTGCAACCAACATTTGGTTTCCTGATTGGCTTTGCACTGGCCGCCTTAGTAATTGGTTTCATGATTGAAAGAGTAGATACACCAACGAAAAAACATTTTATCAGTGCAAATATTGTCGGGCTCATTATTATTTATGGGGTGGCGGTACCGTATTTATATGTATCTTTGAATTTCTGGTTACATATGAAAACGAGTTGGTCACATATTTTCGTAGTTGGCTTTTTAAACAGCATTGTTGCCGATTTTTGCTTAGCGATCGCTTCTGCCTTTTTGGCCGAGCGCCTTTACAAAGTATTTCATTCAGCAAGAACAATAACTTCTTTCAGCTGAAGTATCTCATTTCTACAGATGTGAGAGGAATGCAGAGGTAAGTTGTTTTTTAGCGGTTGAGCAAACATCAGCTGAAATAAGTGATAGCCTCCGGCGGATGTCACGGAATCGGAAAGTAGTTCTTTGTGCACAAAGCCGATTCCAGGCGATTATGCCGAGACATAATTGATAAAATATTCAAGTAGAGAGGGAGAATGTCTAGATGAATTGGTTACAGTTAGCAGAGGAAGTTATTGCAGGGAAAATCATTAGCAATGAGGAGGCTCTTGCCATTTTAAATAGTGAAGATGATGAGCTATTGAAGGTAATGGACGGTGCCTTTGCTATTCGTAAGCACTACTATGGGAAGAAAGTAAAACTAAATATGATTATGAATGCTAAGAGCGGTTATTGCCCAGAGGATTGTGGCTATTGTTCTCAGTCATCTAAATCGACAGCACCGATCGAAAAATATCCATTCATTACGAAAGAAGAAATTTTAGCGGGGGCAAAACGAGCATTTGACAATAAAATCGGCACTTACTGTATCGTGGCAAGTGGTCGTGGGCCAACTCGAAAGGATGTTAATGTCGTTAGTGAAGCTGTTACTGAAATTAAAGAAAAGTATGGCTTAAAAGTTTGTGCTTGTCTTGGC
>NZ_JBHZDH010000045.1:11548-46464 GCF_042755925.1 Lysinibacillus sp. NPDC059133
ATTATTAAAAGAAGAACAGGCACAGCAATTAAAAGAAGCGGGGGTAGACCGTTACAACCATAACTTAAATACATCTGAACGACATCACTCCTATATTACTACGTCCCATACGTATGAAGATCGTGTGAATACGGTTGAAATTGCGAAAAAGCACGGAATCTCACCTTGCTCAGGTGCCATTATCGGTATGAAGGAAACAAAAGAGGATGTCGTGAATATTGCACGTGCCCTTCATCAATTAGATGCAGATTCCATTCCGGTTAACTTCTTAAATGCGATTGATGGCACGAAACTAGAAGGGACAAAAGAATTAAATCCACGTTATTGCTTAAAAGTTTTAGCGTTGTTCCGTTATATTAATCCAACTAAGGAAATTCGTATTTCTGGTGGGCGTGAAGTCAATCTTGGGTCACTTCAGCCAATAGGCTTATATGCAGCAAACAGTATCTTTGTTGGAGATTATTTAACAACTGAAGGACAAGAAGCAAACAGTGATTATCGTATGCTTGAGGATTTAGGCTTTGAAATTGAATTATCAGAGAAGCAAGAAGAAGCATTCTGCTAAATAAAAACTTATCCTGTATTAACGGGTAGTAATGAACTGCCCGTTAAAGCCCAATTGGTGAAGACTAATAATCAGTGGGGGATAAAGTAACCCTACTGATTAAAGTTTCACTTTATGAAATAAAATCTACTACTACTACTTAATTATCATCGAAATTGGAGAGCCGTATGTGCGTCGTGGAAAAGGCGTACATATGGCTTTTTCTGTTGGACGGAAAAAGTCGTCGAACGCTCAGGTAGGGAAGAAAGGTGCTCGGGTTCACCGGAAAAATGCTCAGGGCCGTCGAAAAGCCGCGATTGGCTAATAAAAGATAGAAAGTGACGTATATATGAACAAAGGTAAAATGAAAAGAACTGTTTATGCCTTGGAAAATCCAGTTTTCACAAATTGTTCAATGAAAGCGTTTTGAAATTGAACAGTTTGTGAAGGGCTTCACATAACACTTTATTTTTAAAAAAATTGGCGTAAAATAAGAATCAAGCAAGAAGTTGTTGTAAAACAGTTATAAAAAGTATCACATTTTTCGGTGGTTGTTATATTACAAAAACAAATTGGAAGGGAGATTTTATGATGTGGGTTATTACAGTATTTGATAAAAAGGACGTTCGAATTTTTGAGTATACAAATAAGGATGAGGCAACACAAGCTTTAGCTAAATTTAGGAAACATGCAGTTTTAACATATACAAAATAATTTCAGATTTGAGCGAAGTACCCCTTTTCGACGCTATAGCGTATGAAGAGGGGTGCTTTTTATGTTTTGCTAAGTATCCTATTAATGAACGAGAATTGAAATTGCACTGTATACTAATAAAAGAGCCATCACGATATTAAACGATTTACGATATTGTAGTAAAGTTTTTTGAAAAGCTGAACCAAAAAGGGCCCAACTGAATGTACTCATTATACCGACGATTCCTAAAAATAAAGAAAAAAGCAAGTAGCTGACATAGGAAGAATAATAGGGAAGAATATAGGTTGCTACTACTGTAATGCCAAACAAAATACCTTTAGGATTCATGAATTGTAATAAGACGCCTACTAAAAATAAGCTTCGTTTGTTTTCCTCTTCTTTATCATGATCATTCTCTTTGCTCGTTAGTATTTTATAAGCCAAATATAACATATAGCCTACACCAAGAATGGTCAAAGGAAATTCGATCATTGGCATAATATTTGTAAGGACCCTATTAAATAAACAACTCAAGCCTGTAATCGTTAAAAAGCCAACCCCAACACCTAAACAAAATTGAAATGTTCTTGCTAATCCATGTTTGTTTGCAAATGCCATTGCCATGATATTGTTAGGACCTGGGGTAAAGCTAGTAATTATTACAAACACTAAAAAAGAAAATAAAGGCATTTGTGGACCCCCTTTGAAATTGTTTGTTATAATGTCTGGAATAGACAATATAACGTCCGTCTTTTTATTATACATAATGGACGTTATATTGTACATTTCGAAGAGGGGATATTTAATGGAAGAAATTCATCTTATTTTTGCAAGAAATTTAAAAATGATTCGAGAGAAAGAAAAATTAAGTTTGGAGAAAGTTTCTCAATTGTGCGGAGTAAGTAAAACGATGATAGGACAAATTGAAAGGGGAGAGTCTAGTCCAACTCTTACCACTATTTGGAAAATAGCGAATGGGTTAAAAGTTTCCTTTACTACTCTAATTAATAATCCTCAGCCTGATACCGAAATTATTTTTAGAGAAGATGTTCAAATATTATCTGAGGATGATGGACGGTATAGAGTGTATCCATATTTTCCTTTCCAAGAGGATAGCCGTTTTGAAATATACACGGTGGAGATTGAAAGGGAAGGGACATTAAGCGCTGAGGCTCATAAAGATGGCACAGAGGAGTTTATCACCGTTTTTAATGGTGAACTAGTGATTAGAGTCAATGAAGACGAATTTCACTTAAAGAGTGGTGACTCCATTAGATTTAAAGCAGATCGTCCACACATCTACATGAATCCTAGTGATACGCTAACACGATTAAGTATGACTATCTATTATCCAAACTAAATTTATAACTGGAATGTGTCTCCATTGGGCGAAGATGAACTTTATTTAAGGCTGGTTTCGTAAAGATTAGTTGCTCTTCAACGAACGGGGGAGTTTAGTTCCATAAGAGGTACGATATTTAGTAATACTAGAACTAAAATATGAGGAAAACAGAGGATTAATTAATGAGTAAAACCGTTACTTTTTCAGTTTCTACAAAACAAGTGAAAGAAGCCGTCACTTTACAAGAATTAGGTATAGATGAAGAAATGGACGATAAAGCGATAAAAAAAGCAGTAGAGGAATTTTTCCGAGATTGGCTTTGGAATAACGTTTCTTTTTCTTACATCATAGACGAAGACTAAAGCAAAAGTACTGACCTACTCTGTAACCAAAAGAAGAATTTACTTATTCTACTAATGGGGGCTTTACTTAAAGATTATTGAGTTGCATAGGTAGCTCTTTTTTCTTATTGAACTAACTGTGCAGTTTAGTGGAATAGACAGTCAATTTCAATTGAGAAAAAAAGCGTGTTTTGATCAAACTTTTTTCAAAACACGCTTTTCTATTTGCTCTTATATCAAGGTTTATTAAGTTAATTTAATCAAACTTTATTCCATCCAGGGCTACACCATTGACTATCCTACAGGGTATGCGTTTTGATAATCGTATAAGGATGTCAAAGATTTAGAGATTACTTGCAATTATCTTAAAGTTTTTGCACCAGAATATTTCTTTAGTACAGGTATAGAGACGCTTCCCTTTCCGATGATATCAATCAGCTTTGTTCCAAACCATTGGCAAATCAGGGCATACATGATCACTTTCCAATCGATCACGACACCGGCAACAAGTAATATCAAACTATTAATCCAAAATAATATGCTTCCGGGAGGTCGCTTTATAAAAGATGATATAATAAGAGCTAAAATATCCATTCCTCCTGAAGAAGCCCCCATTTTAAATAAAATTCCCACACTAAAACCAAATAAAAAGGCTCCAATTACTAAATCGACCCATACATTTCCAATTGGATGATGAATGTGTGGAGAAAGTGAATGGATAGTGAAGGCAGCTGCGCCGACACAAAACATCGTCCATACCGCGTTGCTTGTTCCAAGCCACTTGAAGGCTGCAATTACCATCACCGCATTTAATAACCAAATGCTCGTTGCATATGGCACAGCCCACATGTAATTTAATAACACACCTATTCCGGCAGCACCACCGGATGGAATGTAATGAGGAAATAAGAAAATAGACATAGCTGCTCCTTGAATGGCAGAGGCAAATGCAAGAATGATTGCTTTAAATAAATGTTGCGACATAACTACTACATCTCCTTGAATGTATCACAGTATTTCTCTTTTGTTTTACATTATATTAGTTCAATCATTAAGTGAAATATAGATTAGTGATAGTTATAATTAGAAATATTTATGATTAGAAAATGGTCATTACAGATCAAGATGCTAAATTTTTAAGTACTATCTCCAACGGATAGCAACCTTTTAACAAGAAAAAAACATTCAGAATGATTATAAAAGGATTGAATTATTAACTATTTCGATTAAACTGTTTGAAATTCCGATAATCGTAAATTATCATAAGTATCCGTCATTTCAAATACGAACGGGGCAGGTTACTTGAAGAAGGGAAATATTTATATTAGGGAGAATCTATACGGAAAAGATTTATTTTTTTTAGAATTGAGGTTTTTAACAAATGTCAGTTGAAAGAAATAGTATGGTTTCTTCTTTAAAGAAAATTAGTAATACCATCCTAAGAGAGAAAGGATTTAAAGGTTCATTTCCACATTTCCGTCGAATTAAAGAAAATTAAGTTTTTCGTTTTTTATCAGTTTCATTTAAAGATACAGCAGTCTTAATCCTTTCTTGAGCACTAAGTACACAGATTGTGAAAAATGAGCTAAGAGGAGAGCAATTGGATAGACCTAATAGGTAGCCGTCTTTTCGGCAGGCTTTCTTAAAAGAGAGGAGGCCCTCAAAATACTCAATTTTGTACTTATTCTTTGAGAAATGTTTCAATGAAATGACGTGCTGTAGTAGTCATATATTGATTTTTCATCCAAACAATAGCCGTCTGAAAAATACTGCTTTAATTATTGCTCCTTTAGTACCCTGGAATATTGCATTAACTTTTCCGGCACTAATTTTATCAGTTGGTGCAGGATATATACCGTATGCCTTTTTTTATATTTTGTACCTTTATTTGGGTTAATTAAAGTCATAGACTTAAATTATAAAAAATATGTACTCGATACAAAAAATTAAAGCAAAAACGATAGTTTATAACCATTAGGGTAGTCGCTTTTTCTTAAGTAATGGGAATTATTCTTGTTAAACAAGTTGTCAATAACGTAAGATTTTTTTGCTACTCGAATCTTTAACTAACGGAGGTTAGTTGAAGAAGAAGGGTTTTAGGGAATGGTATTGAATAAGTTAATATATGTAAATTGTTGCTTGAGGGCGATATGACAATAAAGAAAATTTGTACCATAACAAAATTATCGAAATCAACCTTGTATCGAGCACTTGATAAAAGAAAAAATAGGGGATACTTATGAAAATAGAGCGCTTATTAAAAATTATATTTATTTTATTGAACAAACAAAAAGTAACAGCTGAGGAAGTTGCCAAACATTTGGCTGTCTCAACCCGAACAGTTTATCGAGATATGGATACTCTATCACTTGCTGGATTTCCAATCTATGCCGAACAAGGAAATCTCGGGGGATATCGCCTAATCGAAGGTTATTATTTTCCTCATAGTTACTTTACAGAAGAGGATTTACGACTAATCAAGGAAACACTAACGAGTACGATGACTTTACATACTGACAAGGCATTGCAGAATATCCTTGCAAAAATAACCTTACTTAATGAATCCAAACCAGAAAATTCAATTGATTTTTCTTTCTTAAATAACAAGGACGGAGTTAAGGTAACCGATATTCGACAAGCGATTAAAGATAAAAAGTGTCTTACTTTTTCTTATGCAAAAAAAGAACAGCTTGAAACTAAAAAAGTAAAACCAATTCAAGTATTCTTCTATCATTTGAGTTGGTACCTGTTCGGTTGGCCAGAAAATGAGACGAAACCAAAATTTTATCGTTTATCCCGAATACATGAACTGAAAGTTGGAAATTCAGTATTTACCGAATCCTTTGAATACTTAGATGGTTATCAGGAATTTTCAAATTGGATGAAATCATTAGAATCAGAAATAGTTAAAATCGATATAGTTTTACGATTCCCTCTAACCAGTTCTCAAGAGGTGTTTGATTCGTTTCCCGAAACAAACATTGATAAAAGTGGCGTTGACCATTTACTAGTTAGAATTTCTTATCCTGATGAAGAGTGGGTTGTAAAGTTAATTCTTAGTTTTGGATCCCAGGTCGAAGTCCTTTCGCCCAAGAGTTTTAAAAATAAAATAATGGCTCATATAGAAAAAATGACTCGAATTTATTTTACCTAACTTGACAATTAGTTGTCAGGTTAATGATGGTACATTATGTTTAAGAGTTGTTACTAACTCCGCAAATTTTAACGAAAGAAGATGAAATAACTATGGTACTGAAAAGCGACTTAAATCTTTTAAATTGGACAGAAACAGAACCCGTTCATTCCATTGCTCAAGCAACAGCTGAATATTCAATCGAAGGAGAATTTAATGGGATCTTGCATTCAAACTATACGATTTTTTATTCGGAATATAATAAAGAAGATATCCATAAATCAACATCAACTTTTATTGGATACAGTTTTTTTGAAAGTACAGATAATAAAATAGTTGATAGTATGTTCTTTGAAGAAAAAGGAATCTTTGCTGAAGGCGTCACTTCTGGAGAGTTGAAAAGTAAGATGGCCAATGGAAATTATTTTTTAGAACAAGGAAAAATGATCATTACAATAGAAAAAAAGAATAGTTAAAACTGAACCCGAACAACTTTGAGTATTATTTAAATGTTGTTCGGGTTTCTATTGGATTCTCTGTACAGATGATACACTGACCCCTAGTAGTGCACACTGGTGCAGTAACTAATGGTGGGGTAAGAGTGAAAGTGTTTAGAAAGAATCGATTTATACATCAAACCGAACAAAGAACAAACCTTCTTGGACTAACGAAGTGCTTTAGTTTAATAAGAATAGGACTTGCGTTTATGATTGAATTTCATCCTTTTGTGATGATTCCTAAATCATCACAAAGCCACCCTACATGCCTCACATGACAACACATTGAAGCAGTCAATAAATTGTCATGAACCCCCTCAATATAAATACTACCAATAGAGTACTAAATTGAGTAACTGAAAAACGGTCCCCAAGTTGTCTTCATTCGTATTGTTTGATTAGTTCCTGTAACTTGCTTTTTATTTGTTCCCGTACTACCTGGGGATGTTTTACGTTGGCCTCCATGCCTAAGCCCAGGAAAAAATGGACGATCCATGGTGTAAACGAAGTGTTCATTTTTGTACGAATCGTACCAAATCCATCCTCTCGCAGTTTAAGCCACTGGGATAACCATACTTCTGATTGACATCGTCTTACTCCCTCTGGTGTTAAATCTACCTCAAGGTCTAACATAGTATCCTCATTTGTTGGCATGATCCACGACTTTATGTGCTCATTCGCCATGTTCAATTTCAAACTTTGGTCTGCGTCTAAAGAAAAATCCTTCACTCTATCTACACGAAACGTTCGATAATCCTCTGCTAAGAAACAATAGGCCTGGCAGTACCATAACCCATTCATCGTATAAATCCCGAGAGGTTGAATTACTCTACTTTTGCTAGTAGAAACTTCATACAGGATAGTGACGACATGTTGCTCCAGTGCAGCTTCAAGTAGTTCCTTTAAGAACGGAACATTTAACTCATGTGGAGGCACCCAAAATATAAGCCGTTGTTGCATACTTTCAATCTTTTTCTTTAGTTCACTCGACAAATAGTGGAAAAATTTATCTAATGCTGTATTCACTTCGTTTTTGAAGGGGAGTGCTTTGTAATTACGTAACGATTGGCAAGCAAAAAACAATGCTATTGCCTCATGTTCTGTAAAGCTGATTGGCGGTAACACTTTTTCACGCAAAACACGATAACCACCGTTGGGTCCAGTTTCGGAATAAAGCGGCACACCCAGCTCACTCAGCTCCATTAAATCGCGAATCATCGTTCGGCGTGAAACACCGCATTCTTCCGCCATCTCCTGAATGGTAAATTTCTTACGTTCATTGACCTTCATTATGAGCTGAATAAGTCTTTGCGCTTTGTGCATAAAATAGTCCTCCTCTATAAAAAAAAATATTAATAGTGCCAATAGTTGTCACTATTATCCCGTATATTAAAACTAGAAGTCAATGTTTATGAAACTACGAGAATCGAGACTAGAAATACGTTGACTTCACCAATAAGAGGATGAAAGGTGACTAAAAAATGGAACCAGAAAATCAAAAATATGTAATGGAAATTGTTTTATTTGAGCTGAAGGAGGGGACTAGCAAGCATCGTTTTTGTCAGGCAGCTGCCGCACTTACCAAGGTTTTAAAATTTGAAATATCAGGATTTGAGGGGCGCACATTGCTACATACACCAGACGAAAGCCAATGGACGGACATCATATATTGGTGTGATATGGAAAAGGCATTGGCAGCGATAGAGCAACTCAAGTCTATACCAGAGTTTCAAAATTTTGTGTCGATGATTGATTCACGGGAGATTACGCTAAGACATCTGATCCCGACTAATTTGAACTTGTAGAGGTTTGTGAAAGTCAGTTAAGTGCCATCGCTCAATCAGGATGGAACTGATACCTAACAGAAGGGAGAGGGAACATGGCTGATACATTTGCGAGTAAATACACACCGGATTTCTTCAACAAATTTACGCATATTGTAAAACTTGAATATCCTGCTTTTGATTCAAATAAGTTTATGAGTTTAATCTACGACGATCATTGGGAAAAGGAACAATTCAAACAGCGTATCAGACATATAAGCGTTTCTTTACGAATGACCTTACCTACGTCCTATAGTGATGCATTATCTATTTTAACTCGAATTGCACCTAAATGTATTGGAGTGGAATACTTATTCTTTCCAGATTTTGTGGAAGTGAATGGACTAGATGATTGGCATGATTCCATTCATGCATTAGAGATATTTACACAATTCTCCAGTTCAGAGTTTGCTGTTCGGTCTTTCATATTAAAAGATCCCGAAAGGATGATGGATCAAATGTTGAAGTGGGCGAGCCATCCCAATCATCATATCAGACGGTTAGCCAGCGAGGGGTGTCGGCCAAGATTACCTTGGGCGCCTGTGTTGGAAGCATTCAAATTGAATCCATCACCCATTTTACCGATTTTAAACCAGCTTAAACAGGATATTTCTGTGTATGTACAGAAAAGTGTGGCTAACAATTTGAACGATATTTCCAAAGATCATCCGGATTTAGTGAAAGATCTCGCTCATGGCTGGTATGGAGCGAATTCCATTACAGATTGGATTATTAAACATGGATGTCGTGGTTTACTAAGAAAGGGAGATTCAGAAGTACTTTTCTTGCTTGGTTTTGAAATCTCTCCAGATGTGTCAGTTATTGAATTATCGCTAGAAGAGGATAGTTTGGAAATTGGGCAAACGCTTATTTTTTCATTTTCCGTTCAGACTAACTCCTCTGAATCGCAGAAGCTCCGTGTGGAATATGCGATTGATTTTGTCAAAGCGAATGGAACGACTTCTAGAAAATTATTTAAAGTGACGGAACGCATATTCGAAAAAGAAGGCCGTCAATATATACGGAGCCACCATTTTAAAGATTTGACAACCCGTAAGCATTATCCAGGTAAACATAAGCTAGCAGTCATAATAAATGGAAAAGAGCTAGCTGCAACACAATTTTATGTCAGTAATACCGCAGAACTCTTGTAAAAAAAGTAAGAATCATACAGAAAATGGTAATGGGATATGGAGGTACAATAAATGAATAATGTAACAGTAATCGGCTTGGGATCAATGGGGGCAACATTAGCACGGGTATTGCTAAAAAAAGGCTATCAAGTGACCGTGTGGAATCGATCCATAGAAAAAGCAGAATCTCTACTAGAAGATGGGGCAATCCTAGCTACCAGTGTCGCTAGTGCCATAAGTGCAAGTGAGGTGTCCATTATTTGTTTGTCCGATTATAAAGCTTCCATTAGTATTTTGGATACAAAAGAGGTCAAACAGGCTCTCTCAGGTCGAGTACTTATCGAGTTGAGTACAAGTAGCCCTCAGCAAGCACGTGACAATGAATTATGGGCTCAAGAAAATAATGTAGAATATCTTGATGGAGCAATAGCAGCTTCACCACTTCAAATGGGTAATTCAGAGGCAACAATTTTCACTTCAGGTTCCTTAATAGCCTATAAACAGAGTGAACAAATTTTAAAATGCTTAGCTGGGAATGTTCCTTATCTTGGAGAGCAAGTTAGTGCTGCATCTTCTACAGACTTAGCCTTTCTTTCATACTTGTTTGGTTCATATTTAGGATTTTTCCACGCGGCACGAATCCTTGAATCAGATGGACTACGCATAGATGATTTCGGTTCCATGATTGCCCATGTTTCACAAGTTGTTGGAGAGGTTATTAAGTATGAGAGTGAAGTAATTCAAACAGAAACCTACGATAACCCACAGAGTTCTATAAATATGTGCATGACTACAGTTGAACTTTTCATGGTACAAGCTCAAGAAGCTAAAATTAACAATGAATTTCCGATGTTTGCCCAAGGCCTTTTCAAGAGGGCTTTGGATGCAGGCTACGGAAATGAAGAGCTTGCTGCTTTGATTAAAGTAATGAGATAGAGTATTTAGGTGGGTAACTCTAAAAGTAGAATGATTTTTGTGAAACGAAGTAGCCTACTACTATAAAATATGTTAAAGATCACTCCTGATGGTTGGTATTATCCCCTTTAAGTAGACAATGTAAAAAAGACTATAATTATAGTCAATTACATGTCCTATTTGGAGGGGATTTTTCTATGAGCAGAACAAATAAAGTATATTCAACTGGGTTTAAAGTAAAAGTAGTACATGCCTGAATGGGGAAGGAAGCTATCGAACACTTGCGAATAGTGGTTTAGGTATGACGCCCCTAGTGCTGATGAAAGTATTTTTGATGGTATTGCAAATGGAGTCTTGAATTGTATCCTAGAAGTAGAAAATTATTGGGAAAAGATTAAAATCAAGGGTTTGAAATAGTGGATGTTCATCAAATTTAAACTCGTTCTTATTCAACCTTTAACTATGATGAGAAATAAGAAAAGATGGTGTAAAATTTCACACCATCTCTTTTTTATAACTTTGTTTGTTTTTAAACGACTTTTATAAAATGCTACCTAAGCGTTTAATTCCTTCTCGGATGACTTCTGGTGTTGCATTTGTATAATTTAGGCGCATTGTATTTACACCCGTTTTAGATGTGTAGAATGGATCGCCAGGTACGAAGGCAACTTTTTGCTCCATTGCTTTTTGGAAGACATCTAATGACGAAGCTCCATTGTTCATTGTAGCCCAAATGAACATTCCACCCTCTGGTCGTGTGTAGTCCACATGTGCTGGGAAAAACTCCTCCATTGCATTTAGCATAGCATCTGCTTGATTTTTATATAACGCTATAATTTTCTGAACGTGCTCCATATAGTCATTGTTTGCAAGATAATCATAAATGACATATTGAGAGAAAATATTTGTGTGTAAGTCAGTTGCTTGCTTTGCAGTTTCGATATGATGCATTAATTCTTTATTTTTTGTAATGATAAAGCCAAGGCGCATCCCTGGTGTAACCGTTTTAGAGAAAGAACCTAGTAAAATACTATTTTCTAATTTACCAGCACCAATGTATGGTAGTGGCTCACCTTGGAAGCGTAATTCTCCATACGGATCATCCTCAATTAACGCTACATCATTATATTTTGACATGATTTCGCAAATTTGCTGACGTTTTTCTTTAGAATACGTAAGACCTGTTGGGTTTTGGAAATTTGGAACTGTATACACGAATTTTACATTTGGTTGTTGTAGTGCATTCTCTAATTCTTCTAAGTTTAATCCATCATTTTCGAGTGTTACACCATAAAAGGTTGGCTCACTTAATGTGAAGGCTTGAATAGCACCTAAGTAACCAGGCTCCTCCATGACGATGCCATCGCCTTTGTTAATAAGTACTTTTCCGATTAATTCAAGAGCCTGCTGTGAACCAGTTGTAATCAATACATCGTCAGCATGGACATCTAGTCCGTGTACTCGTTGGTATTTTGCAGCAATGTACTCACGTAAAGGTGCATAACCTTGTGTACCTGAGTATTGGAATAGACGACTACCGTTTTCCGAAATAGCTTTGTTCGCAGATGCCTTTAACGCTTCAACTGGGAAAGAGATTGGGTTTGGAAGCCCCCCTGCAAAAGAGATGACATCCTCTGATTCAGTTACTTTCAAAATATTTCGGATGAATGAGGATGGTGTATTTAGTATCTTTTCTGAAAATTGCATAATTTTTCATTCCTTTTTTCTGATTTTTTAAAAATTATATCATTGCCATCATATGCATACAATATTATCATTGTATGCAAGACAATTAAACATTGTATGCAAAAAATGAGAGAGAAGGAGCTTAGCTTAGAATATGCCAGTTAATTCGTTCGAAGAATATCCAATGAGTTGGAAGCCGGACATAAGTAAAAGTCCGGCTCCATTATATATAGCAATAGCTGAACAGCTGGAACAAGATATAAAGGATGGAAAATTATCGCCAGGCACGAAGCTACCTCCTCAGCGGGAGCTAGCTGATTTTTTAGATGTTAATTTAAGCACGATCACAAGAGCTTTTAAACTCTGTGGCCAAAAGGGGCTTATTTATGCTTCTATCGGTAATGGAACATTCGTTTCATCTGATGCAGGGACAAATAAAATGTTATTACCAACAAATAAATCTTCTCAAATGATCGAAATGGGCCCTGTATTGCCGGAAAATCACGCTAATGAAGATATTACACGTTATATAAAAAAAATGATGAATGACCCAAATTTTAGTAAATTATTTCAGTACGGACGACCTGAAGGAACTGCATGGCAAACGGAAGCCGCCATGAAGCTTTTGGAAAAGGTCAACTTTCAAACGGATCAACCTGTATTGCTTGGAGCGGGGGGACAAAATGCCATTGTTGGAACGATAGCTGCTTTGTTTCAACCAGGAGATCGAATCGGTACAGATCCCATTACCTATGCAGGTATAAAAACAGCAGCAAATATGCTTGGTATCCAACTAGTAGCAATCCAACAAAGAAACGGAGAAATGACAAGGGAGGGGCTATTATACGCTTGTAAAAATGAGCATATAAAAGGTCTTTATGTTATTCCTGATTTTCATAATCCAACAACCCATACAATGTCGATGGAAACAAGAAAAATGATAGCGGAAGTTGCGAGGCAGAAAGACTTAATCGTTATTGAGGATGCGATCTATAGTTTTCTTAAAGAGAAACCACTTGCACCAATAGCCTCCTATGCACCAGAAAAGGTCATTTATATTGCAAGTGTATCAAAAACCATCTCACCGGGCTTACGATTATCCTATATCGTTACTCCACCAGCACTGCGAAAAAAAATAATGGAAACATTGTATAACATAAATATTTCAGTGTCTTTAATGATGGTGGAGCTTACAGCAAGGATGATTCATGATGGCGTTGCGCAAACCATTTTAGAGAAGCACCGTTTGTATGCCAAGCAACAAAATGCCCTTGTCGATCAATATTTAGGGGAATATAACATTTTAGGAGAAGAAGAATGTATTTTCAGATGGCTTATACTTCCCGAAAAGTTCACCAGCGTGCAGTTTGAATTGCTAGCAGCAAAAGCTGGTGTGCAAGTGTATGCAGCTGAACGTTTTGCCGTAGGAAATGCGAAGCTAGTAAATGCAGTTCGTTTGGCCATCACTGCACCTGAAAATCAGCTTGAACAAGCACTCATTATTTTGAAGGATTTACTTGAAAGTGATGGGGATTATACATTTGTTGATTAAAGTAAAGATACACCTTCAAAGAGAGGTGTATTTTTTTGTACTTTAGAACTGGGTAGTGATAGAAATCTCCAAAGTTAAAAAATGAGAAATTACTCATAAATCTTTAATCAACTTCTTATAAAAGATTCGTTATCTTTTCATTACGACCTGTTAAAGTGAAGGCTGTAAATAAGTTCCTAAAGATACAACAGGATTCAATGTCCATATGATTCCCACATGATTATTCAGTGGTATTTGTTAATGGTTCATGTAGTTTTAGTTGGTATGCAACAGTCATCATGGAATTGTTTAAGGGTATGTATGACTAGTTGATATGAATAATAAGGAGATGGATTAATTGATTAAAGATTCATTTTTATCCGAAGAAACAGTGGCCTCCCCATTACAACAGATATTGAGTAAGGTTCCAGAAGTCACAATCTTCTTCTGGATCATCAAGATTATGGCAACTACGGTAGGTGAGACGGCTGCAGATTTCCTGAATTTTAACTTACACTGGGGTTTGTCCAATACGACCTTTCTAATGAGTGGACTCTTGCTTATTACATTGTTTATCCAGTTCAAATCGAAAAAGTACGTGCCGTGGATCTATTGGCTCGTGGTCGTGCTAATTAGCATTGTCGGAACTTTAATCACAGACAACCTCGTAGACAATTTCGGGGTCGCTCTAGAGACGACTACTATTTTCTTTTCTATTGCGTTATTCGTGACATTTGTAGTTTGGTATATGAATGAAAAAACATTGTCTATTCATTCCATCTATACAAGTAAGCGTGAAGCTTTCTACTGGTTAACCATCCTTTTTACCTTTGCTTTGGGTACGGCAGCTGGTGATCTGATATCAGAAGGTATGGACTTAGGGTACTGGAAGTCTGGTCTCATATTCGCTGGCTTGATTGTTGTAGTTATGATTGCCCATTACGGTTTCAAGTTGAATGCCGTATTGGCTTTCTGGATTGCTTACATCCTAACGCGTCCACTTGGAGCATCTTTCGGTGACTACTTGTCACAGTCTCGTGCAGATGGTGGTCTTGGTCTAGGTACTATCGGAACGAGCGCAATCTTTCTAATTATAATTTTAAGTTTGATCATTTATCTGACCAAAACAAATAGAGATAAAATCTTGTTCTCAAATATAAAGGAGCAGTAGAAAAAAGACCATCGAATGATTAATAAACTAGAATAATATATATAACCAAAAAGCTGAGAGTTTTCATTGAATTGAATACTCTCAGTTTTTTTATTTTATTGACCAAAAATATAGTAAGTCAAAAATAATATTAGGTAGTTTTGAGATTTTATCATTTCCGACAGAAGACGCCCGCTTCAAGGAATGTGAAGGTCACAGCTATTGAGTAAGTAGGAGATGAATGTCGGTTGGCGATAGCCAAAAACGATGACATTGTGATAAAGTAGAAACAAATGTTCTTGTGTTGAGATGGAATCAATGTTAGTCAATAAAGCATACAACGCATCAATCCAAACAAAGAACAAGAAACATTAATTGCTAAAACAATTGGTTGTTCTCGCTTTGTATTCAATCACTTTTTGGCACAATGGAATGAAGCTTACAAAGAAACTGGTCAAAGGGTTTCTTCTCAATTAACACAACTAAAGAAAGAGTTAGTATGGTTAAAAGAAGTAGACAACATTGCGATTCAATCCGCACTCAAAAACCTTGCTGATTCGTTTACTCGATTCTTCGAAAAACAGAATAAAGCACCACGATTCAAGTCTAAAAAGAATAGCGTACAATCTTATACAACAAATCCAATTTGGCTGTAGAAGCTGCAAGATTGCATACATGTTATGATTAAGGAAATATAAAAGGACTGCTAAGAATTCTGAAGAAACTTTGGTTAGTAAAATGAGGTGATAAAATATGAATAAAGGAAGAATCATTTTACATATTGACCTTAATTGCTTTTATGCCTCTGTCGAACAAATTTACGATGCCTCATTAAAAGGGAAACCAATAGCAATAGCAGGTGATCCTAAAGAGCGTAGAGGTATTATTATTACGTGTAGCTACGAAGCAAGAGCAAGTGGTGTTTATACAACTATGAATGTCGGGGAGGCGCGGCGAAAGTGCCCGGAGCTAATTGTACTACCGCCTAATTTTGAACGATATAGAGCTGCATCCAAGTCATTTTTTAATTTGTTAAAAGAGTATAGCGAAATTCTCCAACCAGTTTCCATCGATGAAGGCTATTTGCAACTTCCTATAGTTGATGGGCAAAATGTATTGCAACACGTACAAAATATGCAAGATAGAATCTGGAACGAACTACAACTCCCTTGTTCAATCGGCATTGCACCGAATAAATTTTTGGCGAAAATGGCAAGTGATATGAAAAAGCCGATGGGGATTACAGTACTCCGAAAGCGTGATGTTTCAACCATATTGTGGCCGATGAATGTCATTGAAATGCATGGGGTTGGCAAAAGTACATCGGAGAAATTGGGGAAATTAGGTATCCGAACAATTGGAGAACTAGCCGTAGCGGATGAATATTTATTAAAACAAAACTTTGGCATTAATGGTCTGCGTATGAAGCAAAAGGCAAATGGCGAAGATGACAGACCAGTTGATCCAGAAGCAATATACGATACGAAAAGTGTAGGGAACTCTACAACACTTTCTAGTGATACGACAGATAGAGATGAATTATATAAAGTAATCGCAACACTTTCTGAAAAGGTAGCGGAAAGATTAAAGGCTAAGAAACTTGCCGGGGTAACTGTAAGTATCATGATTCGTTCAGCTGACTGGGAAACATGTACACGAAGTAAGTCGATCAATAACGCGATTCATACTAAAGAGGAAATCGTTGAGCAAGCGTGGTATTTGTTTAATAAGCATTGGGATGAAGAACCTGTGCGATTACTGGGTGTTACCGTATCGAATGTCAGTGATATTAAAGAAACGACACAGCAGCTAACGTTATTTAACTTCGAAGAGCATGTAAAAGATGAACCCATCATTAAACTTGTTGATCAAATCGAGGAAAAGTTTGGAAAAGGAACAATTTTGCGGGGGTCAGATATTGCTAAACCAGCTGGGAAATATCAAGCAAATACGAGTTTTAGTAAGGACTTTTGGGACGAACATAAGTAAAAAGAAATATTAAAGAAACTAGAAACAAAATCCGTTCATACAGAAAACCGTCATTTCGATCAATCTTTTTTCGAAATGGCGGTTTTTTATTTTGTTTATAGAGGATTGAAGGCATCAACTTGTATACCTTTTTCAATGTAGAAATTTTATATATTTGTAAAGTGTTCATTTTCCTTTTGTTCATAGTTTTCACGGCGAATTTTGATGTTTTGTAATACACTGTCTAGAACATTCCGTTCAGACAGCGTTTGATAAAGGACATTTTGTACCTCTGCGGCTTCCTTGTTTTCTTCTTGATTACTTAGAAATTCACTGTATGTTTCCATATATTCGTGATAATCAATATTAGAAAGTGTCTTAGCAGCAATTTGGTTGTGCTTAGTTAAAGCAGAAGTAAACTGTTTACGTGCCTCATCTGGTTGGGCAGGTATTATTTTGATTTTACCTCTTGTATCTGAGTCTCCTGTGAAATCAAGGAATTGATAATCAAACGCCAATGGTTTAGCAAGAGCGATATGAGCGTGAAGAGCAACAGCATGGTCACTAAGTTTTTCAGTTACCTCACGAAGGATATCGTTCCCTTTTTCAAGATAACGACTGCCATCGAGTGCGAGAACACGGCCGACTTCTTCAGAGAAAAAGTCTTGAGCAAGGAATTCCTGATCGTATCCGGTAGGCGGTAAAACTCGAAGTCTTAAGTTATTTGATACGATGTTATGGCCATTTATTTGCATAGCCACTTGAATGTTATAAAATCCTGGGTCATCAATTAACCAGCCATTTTTCCCTACGGAAACGAAAATGGTTTCGTACAGTGATTCACTAGGCATCATTACTTTGTTCTCTATCTTCCATAAATACTGAACATGAGGTAGTAACCGACGTCCTTGTTTTCCATCTTTTTTAACCATTACAGACATTCCGTATAAATCGGACAATAAATGTTTATTGATTGACTGAGGTTGATTCGAAGTATTCGTTAGTTTGATTTCAATAACTGTAGGTTCTAACCATTGGAATATAGGTGTTTTACGGTTAACCCTCAATTCAAGATTAAAAGAAGGGTGAATAGAAATGGTTGGTTGCTCAAAACCATGATCTACAGCCCAGTCAGCATTACCCATTTGTACGAAGCGCTCAGGTGCGTGTCGCATAAACAACAGTTCTTGATCACTAAAACGATACTCAAAGTTTTTAAAGAACTCCTTGCCATTAGTTTTACTATCAAAATTGTAAGGATAATTCATAAAGCTTAGAGCCTTTGGTTCTGGGATAAGAGGGCGCTCCAAAGGTTCCCAAGGATGACCTAGATGTTTTTGCCAAGAGTGCAGAAGATTAAAAGCATGTCCCATCTCATGGCAAGCACACCAAAAACGATAGCGCTGTACAAAAGCTTCAGGAGCGGGATCACCTTTAGGAGGATCGGCAATAAATGAATTATTGAAAATGGCAGTCCCTTGGCGATGATTCGGACCTATGCTATCAAACATAATACCGCCTAGACCATGGCCTTCTTCAGCTTCCGAATTTGCAAAAAATGTCCACATGGACCATTGGGGCTTATTATCAAAGTGTGACCAATATACTTGCATGGCATCATGCATTTCTTGAGTGTTCCACTTTTTATCAGTCCCGGCATAGTCTTTGGAAACAATATTATTACCGTCTGATATTTTTACATCAAACCCAGTTCGTTTAAAAACCTCTGCGATTGATAGAGTTTCATCCGGCAAAGATGCTGGCTTGTCTGGATGCGCGTGTGTTTGATAGGTCGTGAATGGTGTTGTCCCTTCTTCTGCATCAAATTCAAATTCCACAGGATGGAAGTAAGGAGATTGAAACTTGAACGTGCTAGTTCTGTCTGTCTCCCCTCCGATCAGAAACGCGACTTCGGCAGTATGCTGTTCAGGTAATGAACCGCGTGTTACCTGTATTTTTACATTTGTATAAGGAAATGATTGTATGTCATCTAGGTATTTATTTCGAATATTGCCTGTCCAAGTATCTGGACCATTAGCTGTTAACTTAGCAATCCAATGAATAGTAGAAGACATGTTTGAAATAATAGTTCCGCTTGCTACCATTTGTGGGTAGTATCCGTCTACGTCGAGGCGAAGTTCCTCACTGATTAGCTGTTCGCTCCATGCATATAAACCACTAATTGGTGAGAGGGGAAAATCGCCTAAACTGGAAGGGTTAATGGCTTTAACTAATTCTTTTGTTTCGTTCGTTTTGTTTTGATCCATCTGTATGACCTCCATGTTTATTATTTTTTTGTCTTTCTTCCTCAATCCCAAGAGCCACAATGCTTCATCAAAAATGCAAAATGTTTTTCAAGTATTATATATGCAGCAGAAACTATAAATATGACACTAAAAATAGTAAAATAAATACAGTGAATAAAAATGCTGGAATAATCTAATTATTTCCCGAGAAATACAAGAATGAAGAAAGAAGGTGTGGTAATGCATTATAAGGAGTACGGAGATCTACATAAGCCACTCATATTGTTGATTCATGGGGGTGGTGTTGGAGGGTGGATGTGGGATAAACAAGTCCAATACTTTTCCGATTATCATTGCGTAGTACCAGAATTACTAGATAACGAGGCTAATAATACCTCTGATTTTTCAATTGAAGATAGTGCAAAAAAACTTCTAACTATAATAGAAGAGAAAGCAAAAAATAAACGTGTTATAGTAGTCGGTTTTTCATTAGGAGCACAAATTGCTATTCAAATGGTTAGTTTAAAACCGCAATTAATAGATTTTGCCATCATCAACAGTGCTTTAGTGACACCTTCCCCAATTGCAGAAAAATGGATTCGACCATTGATAAAATTAACTTTTCCCTTAATAAAAAATAAATCATTCGCCAAGCTTCAAGCTAAAACGTTATATGTAGATCAAGACTATTTTGAGCAATATTATGAAGATAGTTCAAAGATAAAATTAGATACCCTTATTAAAATATTGCAAGAGAATATGTCGTTTGCCATACCACATGATTTTTCGAAAGCCCAATGTAACATTTTAGTAACGGTCGGTGAAAAAGAGAAGGGCAACATGAAAAAATCTGCACTCCATCTTGTGAATAGCAATCCTAATTGTCAAGGTGTTGTGTTATCTAATATTGGTCACGGTGTCTCATTAGCGAACCCTGAGTTTTTTAACCGTTTTGTTGAAGAGTGGATTAAGGATGGGAAGTTACCAGAAGGGGAGGTTATCAATTAGTCAATAGTGCAAAAAGGAATCTATTTTTACTTTTTGCCTATTCTATATAATAGGTAGGGAAGATATTTGTAAAGTGTATGTGGGGACAGGGCATCTCCGTGGGGATCAACGGATAGAGGACGTCCCAGGATTTACATGTGATGCGTATTGTTGTATAAATGCATCAGCAGTAGTTCAGATGGATAGAGCAACGGCCTTCTAAGCAGTCGGTTGGGGGTTCGAATCCCTCCTGGGACGTATCAAGATTCAGATGGAATAAGTTTGAACCAACCGAAAAGCACTTCAAATCCTTTAGTATCAAGGGTTTAAGGCACTTTTGCTTTTTTTGAGAATACGTTAGAAAAGGATAGAAAATGAAAAGTTTCTACACATTTTCTACACATGAAGGGTTTGTAGAAAGCGGTATTTAGCATTGTTTTAAACCTTAAAATATTTATAATCCGTTACTTTTTGTTTTATCTACAATAATCAAATCAGATTGTATTTGCTACTGCATCAGTATTACTGATCGATACGTTTCTATATTTTTGTTTTTTGCCTATTTTGTGGAGATTTATTTGTTCAACAATCGGGCCATTTTCTGGAATAATGGATTTAACGAACTTAGCGAATTTGGTGAAGGTATTGTGGAAGATATCATTTAAACTCCCATGAAAATAAAATCTCTGGCACTAAAAAAGTCCATGCTAAAACAAACGGCGACCTTTATATTCAAAAAAATGGTAGCGCCTAAAATAGAGATCTGGTTTAGATTGTATTAGGAAGCACCAGGTTCAGTGATGGTCACATTGTAACCCAAACTTTCAAGTCTCCGAACAGAATATCGAATAATGGATTGTTCTTTTTGTTTATCAAAGTAGTCTTCGCCCAAGTCTACATACATTTCTTCCGCGTTAGAAGGTAATAGGCAATTCGTAAAATGGCATGAGCGACAGATATGCCTGCTCGCTTTTTACCCTTTCGGGCTGCAGTCCGTCTATATAATGCGCCTAGATAGGTTTTAGATCCCCTGACGGAATGAGCTGCTTCGATTAGAGCCGATTTCAAATATTTATTGCCTTTCTTCATAGCTGAAGATTTCCTTTTTCCTGCACTTTCGTTGTGTCCAGGTACTAGTCCTGCCCAAGAACAGAGATGTGCTGCACTTGGAAATTGCTTTTCTACATCAGTTCCGATTTCAGCTAGGATTTGTTCTGCCATTCGAGTGGCGATACCAGGAATAGAATCCAATCTTTCGATATCTTCTTGGTGTGTGGAAAGTCGGCAAGTAACTTCTTGATTTAACAATTCAATTTGTGCAGTCAGAAAATCAATATGAGTAAGAATGGTTTTAATCATTAGTCGTTGATGTGGTTGGATATAGCCACGAAGTGCGAGTTCAAGCTCTGCTTTTTTCTTTTTCATTGAACGTCTAGCGAAGCCAGCCAACTTTTCTGGATCATTTTCACCTTCGGCAATGGCACGAAGCATATCAAGAGAGGAAACACCCATCACATCTGACACAACAGAACCAAGTTTAATATTCGCACCTTCGAGTACCTTTTGAATGCGGTTATGTTGTCTCGCGCGTTCTTCAATCATACTCCGGCGATACCAAACTAATTCTCGCAATTCACGTTGTGTGCGATCTGGAACGAAGCTAGCTTTGAGCAATCCGTGACGAAGTAACTTGGCGATCCATTCCGCATCTTTAACATCAGTCTTACGCCCAGGAACCGCTTTGATATGTTGGGCATTATTTACAACTAAAAATTCGATACTCTCAGCCTCGAGTATGTTTACAATAGGCTTCCAAAATACACCTGTACTTTCCATAGCTACGTGAGTACAACCATGTTCTTTAATCCAATCAATCAATCAATTGCAATAAAAAAACCGTTTTAGTAGAAAAGCTTTGAATCACTTTGCCTTCTGGTGTCATAATACATGCGGTATTCGAATCTTTATGAATATCCATACCACATGCACGTTCAATGATGACTTCCATTAGAAACATCCTTTCTACGGCCAATCAAATTAGAGGCTGGTGCAGCAACCTGAGTAGGATGAATCTCCCATGATTGCTTCCCGTGAGGGAGCGACATTCAGTGATACACCGTGGTCGTTGGAGTCAGACTAACGGAAGGGCTCAAGGCACCATAGTTTATCGACCTTCCTCTCCCAGCCGTAGTATTCAATACCCGTTCTGAGTACATTTTCATCATCTGTGGTGAAGAGCTGATTTTTGCGCTTCATGGATGGCTAACGGGCAAGTTAGTGAAAGAAGTCATAATAATAAAGGGACAGAACCAACCTGCTTTTTAGGTACTATCCCTTTTGTTATTTATTTTTTTAACCCAGCAGCAAAGAGGAATCATTAACTGTAATGGTCGTTAAAATACTAGCCATTTCTTGAGAGGATTCTCAAAGTAATTGGTATTTGATAATTCCCATTTTCTAATGATGACCCGTATTCACGGATATGGAATACGTCCAAGCTTTCAGATTAACACCTATCTGTATTTGGTGTTTATAAGTTAGACCGTTTAGCAAGAAGTACAAAAGAATTATTTAGGTTAACAGAGGATCTGAATGAAAAGACAGTATGGATATATCTATATTCATTCTATGTCAAAAAAATTCAAAAATGGTTTACCATTTTTGAATTTTTTTAATAGTTTTCAATTTCTTGACATAGATTAGAGAATTTTTTAATTATTGGAAAATTAGGGAATGAATTAATTTCTGAACATACCGACAATTTGTAATCGTGGTCTACTTCATATTGTTTAAAATACCATGAATTTGTATCAAGCGAGCTCTGAAATGTAATTTTGTTTAAAGAATCCTTTTGTATAGTAAAGTCTTTTAAAGGAAAAAATAGTCCTTTACCAATGGCTTTAACATAGCTTTCCTTCAAAGTCCAAAGATCATAAAAATATTCTAATCTTTTACGTTTTTCCTGTATTGACATTAAATCAAAATATTCATATTCAGTCAAAAATTGTTTGGCGAAATTAAAATCAATGGGCTTAATCATTTCAATATCGATACCAATTTCAAAATTGTTGAGTGCGATTACTACCCAATCACCTGAATGCGATATATTATAAGAGAGCTGCTCTACATTTTTTAAATAAGGTTTTCCATATTCAGTAACATTGAATATAATATCATGATTTATTATTCCGAATTTTTCGCAAATTAAGCTTCGTAGCAGTATATCCGCTATTAAAGTTCGGTATGCATCCTCAACTTTAACAAAACGCTTAATTCGCTCTTTCTTTTGTAAATCCACGTATTGGGTTAACCTGCTAAATTGTAAACCCGTTATATATTCGGGAATTTTGACAGCATATATCTCAACCATATTAGCACCTCTACCTCCCTTAATATAATGGGGAGTTTTTTTTAGAATGGAAAGATAAAAAAACTATTCAAGTACTACCACATTATGTAATATATTCTCTATTCAGTCAAACGATACGCATAGTGGTCCGGCAATGACTTCCTTAGTTACTTCACTGCCTCGATGTGCTGGCAAGTCATGGTGAATATTGCATTAGGAAAATTACTTATAAATCGATAGTTAACGTGTATGTTTAAAATCCTTATGCAATTAGAGTCAGCCTTTTTAGTCTCCTGAAGAGTTAAATAAGCTGAGTAGGATGTTCATCTACATTCACAGCATTAATAACCGACGTTTTATATTGTTATGCATATGTACGTATTTTTGCAGGAGTTCCAAAAGTTCTAACTAAGAGATGCTCTAACATGCGAAAAACGCTTGTGTATCCATTGTATCAAGAATATTTGTTTGTAAAATAGAATATATTAGTATATCGACAAGTATTGCAGTTGTTGAAAATACTATCTGAATTCTTATAGAGGTTTTCCGGAAATATGTACTTATAAATCTTAATTTAAAATATTTTAAAGAATTTTTTCTTGCAAAAAAACTCAATCCTCCTGAATAAACATCAAAAAGTTCACTAACATTAAAATTCTTTCGGCTTATCAAATGTTTTTTTCATTAACAAATACCACTTTTGTATTTATTTTCAAATTCATTTCTTAATCCTTAATTTACCGATAATAATGACTTAAACTATCATAACAAATTAGATAATTATTTAGGATGTAATTATCAAAATTCTAAATATTTTATTTTTTTTAAAAATAGCTTGTTGTTTACGTTTTTGTTTGATATTCTAATTTATAAATACAAAAATTGTAAATTATATAAATTATTGGGATAATATTCTTGTGAAATGAGGAATTAGAATGTCAGAACAATATACTTTTGAGCAAAATGAACTAATCATTGAGGCTTCGCCTGAGCAAAAAAGATTATGGTTTTTTACTGAGTTGGTACCAGATGTACCTGTATACAACGTATACTATACATTTCATATTAAAGGGAATTTATTGATAGATATTTTGGAAGAAAGTGTAAATTTATTAGTAAAGAGACACGAGTCTCTAAGAACAAATTTTAAAGTCATTGATGGTAAATTAATGCAAGTAATTATGCCAAATAAATTTATACCTATTCATTATATGGATATAAATGAAGATTTAAAATACGAGGAAGATCAGGAGAAGGTAGTGCTAAATTGTATTGAAAATGAAGTAAGACATCGTTTTCAATTAGAGAATGGGCAATTACTAAAATTGAGTTTATTGGAAATTCAAAACGATGAATTTATTCTAATAATTAATATGCATCATATTATCTCCGATGGTTGGTCAATTGATATTTTCAGTAAAGAGTTTTCTAAAGTATATCACTCTTTAAAAAGAGGGGAAGATCCAACCTTAAATGAATTATTCATTCAGTATGCAGACTACTCAGAATGGGAACGACAACAAGATTTCAACTTTGATGAGCAACTTGACTATTGGACACATAAATTAAATGGTGCATCCCCTTTATTAGAATTACCAACCGATAAGGTCCGTCCATCTGTACAAAGCTTTTCAGGAAGTCAGTATGACTTTGAAATTCCTTATGAACTGTTGAAGTCTATTAAGAAGATGAGTAAACAAGAAGGCACGACACTTTTTACAACGTTACTGGCTGTATATAAAGTTTTATTATTTAGATACTCAGGTCAGGAAGACATCTTAGTGGGAACTCCTATAGCTAATAGAAATCATAATGAGATCGAAAATATAATGGGGATGTTTGCCAATAGTCTCGTATTAAGGACTGAGATCAATCCCAACTGGACATTTATTGATTTATTAGAGAACTTAAAACAAGTGGTATTAGATGCCTATGATAATAAAGATATTAATTTAGAAAAAATTATAGATAGTTTAAATATTCCTAGGTCAAATGCATACACTCCTTTTTTTCAAACCATGTTTGTATTAGAAAGTTCATCAAAATGGGAACTGGATGAGTTACAGATAACACCTTTAAACGTTCATAATAAAACGTCTAAATTTGATATTACTTTTACAATTAATGAATCTGTGTCTTCATGTCTCTGCTCGATTGAATACTATGATGAACTTTTTGAAAAGGAGACGATAATCCAATTTGCACAATCTTTTTTAGTTTTATTAGAGAATGTAATTAAAGAGAGGAATAAAAAAATTTCTCAGATTGGTCTAGTCACAGATTCTCAGATTACAAGATATAATAACAATTCCGATTCAGAATCATTGTTGACTGATAAATATGAATGTATACACAACGTATTTGAGGAACAAGTAAGGCGGTACCCTTATAAAGCTGCTATTAAATATGAAGATAATTCATATACTTACGAGGAATTGAATCAAAGATCTAACCAAGTAGCAAATTATTTAATTAGGCAAGGTGTGCAGAAAAACTCGTACGTTGGAATTTGTATAGAAAGATCTATAGAAATGGTGGTGGGTATTCTAGGGATTTTGAAAGCAGGTGCAGCTTATGTCCCAATCGATCCCAGACAGCCGCATGAAAGACAGTCTTTTATTGTCAACGATGTGAATATGAAACTTGTATTAACCCAGCAGCATTTATTTGATACTTTTTCATGTGATATTAAAGTAATAGCATTAGACAGGGATGTTGAAGAAATAGAAAAGGAAGATAATTCTAATCCTGATGTTAAGTCAGAATCTCAAAATCCTGCTTATGTAATTTATACATCGGGGTCAACAGGTAAACCAAAAGGTGTTATCATCCCTCATAGAAATGTGATCAGATTATTTAGTAGTACATCACATTGGTTTAGATTTAACGAAAAAGATGTTTGGACGAATTATCATTCATTTTCATTTGATTTTTCTGTGTGGGAAATCTGGGGGGCTCTATTGCATGGAGGGAAATTAATTGTCGTTCCTCATTGGATTAGTAGATCACCAAAAGATTTTATTGATTTAATCTTTAAAGAAAAGGTTAGCATTTTAAATCAAACACCAAGCGCTTTTAAAAATTTAATGCCTGTTTTACTAGAAGCGAGACATCCCGAGTTAGATCTTCGATATATAGTGTTTGGTGGAGAGACTTTAGAATTTGGAGATCTAAAGGATTGGTTTACGTATTATGGTGATGAGCATCCTAAATTAATCAATATGTACGGAATTACCGAAACAACTGTACACGTTACTTATTTTCCAGTTACAAAAGAAAGTGTTCATCTTTCTAAAGGTAGCATTACCGGGGTTCCAATCCCTGATTTGGAAATTTATGTATTGGATAAGTTTATGCAACCTGTTCCTCCTGGTGTACACGGAGAACTCTACATTGGTGGTGAGGGGTTAGCAGAAGGTTATTTAAATAGAGCAGAACTAACCAATGAAAGATTTATTAAAAATCCATTTAAGACTAATGGAAAGCTATATAAATCGGGTGATATCGTAAAAGTAACGAATGATAATAATTTAGTATATATTGGACGCATTGATAATCAAATAAAGCTAAATGGATATCGAATTGAGCTTGGGGAGATTCAAAAAGTTATTAAAGATTACCCTGATATTAAAGATGTCCTCTTAATGGTTTATGAGGACGATGAGTCTAACAAAATTTTAGTATTATACATTGTTGAAAATCATCAAGTTAATATTAATTTACTAAATGATTATATAGAAAGCCAACTACCAGAATACATGGTTCCTCAAGTGATTATTCCAATCGATAAATTTCCATTAACAAACAATGGGAAAGTGGACATAAAAGCATTACCATCACCTACTTCGCATATAAATGATGATACTAAAAGTGAAGTAAAGGACTGGTCTAGAAATCAAATAGAGGAAACTCTAGTTAGATTATGGGCGGGTGTATTAAAGAAGAATTCCGTTGGATTAGAGGATAACTTTTTTGAACTTGGTGGAGATTCGATAAGCAGTATTCTAATTGTAGCAGAAGGAAGAAAATATGGTCTTGATTTTTCTATACAGGATCTTTTTAGAAATAGAACGATAAAGAATTTGTCAAAATTAATAATAAAAAATCAACAATTACAGAATCATAAAGTAAATGTGGAAGAACCTGTTATAGAATCAATAGAAGTTAAACAATGGCAAAACGATGTAGAGGATGCATATCCACTTACAAGATTGCAAGAAGGTATGCTATATCAAAGTGAGCTCACTCAAGGCTCAAGGTCTTACATTAACATCACCTCTTTTAAGGTTAAATTCCCTTATGATCACGAGGCATTATATAAATCGTTAGAAATTATGATGAATCATCATGTTATACTCAGAACATCATTTGACCTAGTAAATTATAATCAACCATTACAACTTGTTCATAAGAAAGTGGAACCTCCAGTGTCTACTTTTGATATTACTGAATATAACTCCATTCAACAAAATGAACTCATTCATGATTGGATAAAAAAAGAAAAAAATATACAGTTTGACTGGGGAAAAGCTCCACTATTCACAATTACAATACATCAAAGAAATTCACATGAGTTCCAATTTACATTAAAAGAGCATCATGCCATTTTAGATGGATGGAGCGTAGCTAACTTTATAAGCGAATTGTTCGATTTATATCAGTCCTTTAAAAACAATAAACGAGTTGATAGTAAAAAGTTTGATATGAATGTTATAAAAAAATATGTTGAGCTTGAAACAGAGGCAATAAGTTCATCAAAACAATTATCCTATTGGTTAAGAATATTAGAGGACTATGAGTATAAAAACTTTCCTAAATTGAATTCTCAACAATCAGATGAAATACCATATAATCCAAAAATGACAAAGAAAATTCTCATTTCAAATGAAATATTTGAAAAGGTAAAAAAGCTAAGTAAGATAGCGGCGGTTCATTATAAAGCTGTTTTATTGTCTGCTCATTGCTCTGTACTTGGTCTGTTATCAGGTAAAAAAGATGTGTTAACGGGACTCGTTACAAATGGTCGTCCAGAAGTAACTGATGGTGCTGACTTCTTAGGTCTATTTCTAAATATGACCCCTCTACGGGTTAAATTAGATAGGAAAACATGGATAGACTTAATAAAGGATGTTTTTGATAAGGAGCAAGATTCCATACCTTATAACCGATATCCGATGGTGGATTTGAAAAATAGCGTTGGAGTAAACAGATTATTTGAATCAACTTTTAACTATATTCACTTTCACGTCTATGATTCATTATTAGATAATCAAAGTATAGAGTTATGGGATACGTTAGATGAGGGATTAACTGAGATACCATTTAGTGTAAGCTTTAATTTGAATCCTATTAATTCGCGTCTTGAATTGATAGTTGAATGGGATTCGTCTCTATTTACTGCTGAACAAATGGAACTAATTGTAGGTTATTATAATAAATCTATTGAAATAATGGCTGAAAATCCATATTCGATGATTAAAACTGATAAATTAATTTCTGAAGTGGAAAAAAACAAAATATTAAACGAATTTAGTAAAAGTTCAGGAGAACAACCTACTATTAAGACATCCTGTTTGATTCATCAATTATTTGAGGAACAAGTGAAGACAATACCAAAAAATATAGCTGTCCAATATGAAAAACAAACTCTAACCTATAAAGAGCTAAATCAGCAAGCAAACCGATTTGCCAATTATCTTCTAAGAAACGGATTGAAAAGTGGCGATATAGTAGGCGTAGCAATGGAAAGGTCTATAGAACTTATTATTACAGTGCTAGGTATTCTTAAATCCGGAGGAGCATACGTTCCAATTGATCCTCAGCAGTCAACCGAAAGAATTTCTTATATATTAGAACAATCAAACACGAAAATCATTATTAGTCAAAAAGAAGTATCTCATGTTGTATCCGCAGATGATTATAATGTGAAACTTTTTGATGAGATTTTATTCGAATTATTCAGGGAAAAAGATACTGATTTGAACTTGGACCTTAATTTAGAACATGCAGCTTATTTGTTATATACATCAGGTTCAACTGGTATGCCTAAGGGAGTTCTTGTGCCACATAGAGCCATCAGTAATCATACGTTATGGAAGCAAAGAGAGTTTCCATTGGGCTTTCAAGATGTGGTATTACAAAAGACCGCGTTTACTTTTGATGTTTCTGTTTCAGAGATATTTGCACCTCTAATTGCTGGAGCGAAATTACTAATGGCAAAACCGAATGGACATCTAGATCCCGAATACCTTCTAGATATTATTAAAAATGAAAAAGTTACACTACTTCAAGTGGTTCCGACGATGTTAAATTTACTTACAGAAAATAGTGTGAAATTACAATCTTGTACATCATTAAGATATATGTTGTGTGGAGGGGAATATTTGAAGTTAGAATTGGTCAATAGATTCCAATCCCTCCATAATGGACAATTAGTTAACTTATATGGCCCAACGGAGACTTGTATAGACTCAACATATTGGATTAGTGACAAGAATGACTATTCAAATCAGATTCCTATTGGTTACCCCGTTGAAGGGTGCGATGCATACATTCTAGACTCCCAGCTAGGAATTTTACCAGTGGGTGTTATAGGTGAGCTGTACATTGGCGGGAAAGGATTGGCAATTGGATATATTAATAAATCTGATTTAACTGCTGATAAATTTATACCAAATCCTTTCACGCAGGATGGCTCTCGTTTATACAGAACAGGTGATTTAGCAAAGTTTCTCCCTGACGGAAGTATTGAATATATAGGCAGACAAGATCAGCAGCTTAAAATAAATGGTAATAGAGTAGAAGTGGAAGAGATTGAATCATCTATGAAACTGTTTCCAGGTATTCTAGAAGTCGTTGTGTCTGCGGATAAGGACCAGAATGATAATACCATACTTGTAGCTTACTATGTTAAAAGAAAAAGTACTTCTATTTTCAATAACAATGAATTCAATGAATTTCTTAAGCAGAGGTTACCTTATTATATGGTCCCAAGTAGATATATTTGTTTAGATAGTTTTCCGACAACTTCTAGTGGAAAAGTAGATCGTAATGCACTTCCTAAGATTGAGCATTATGAAAAAATTTCTAAAGGGGTTTTTGAGGGTCCAAAGACATTAACAGAAGAAAAAATGCTGAAAATTTGGTCAGAGGTCTTTAAAGTCGATACGATTAATATTAATGAAAATTTCTTTGACTTAGGGGGGCATTCTTTAACTGCAATTAGGATTGTTTCTCGTTCTCGTGAAGTTTTTAAAAAAAACATATCTATCAGTTCTATTTTTGAAATTCCTATATTTAAAGAACTCTGTGAATATATTGAAGAGGAAACTGAGAAACTGCAGGAATCAGGGGAAATTATTCATATAGAAGAGCTACCAACGAACGAAGAATTACCACTATCTTATGTTCAACAGAGTATATGGATTCATACTCAAATATCTGACGATCCATCAATATACAATATTCCATTGATTATAAAAGTAAACAGCCCATTGAGAATACAAAAATTACAAAGAGCTTTAGATGCACTTGTAAAACGGCATGAAGCTTTACGTACAACTTTTGTTATTAAAGATAATACCCCTATTCAACAGATACATGAAGATTATAATGTCACTATTAAATGTGAAGATTTGTCAGATGAGTATTATACAGAGAAAGATCAAGTGGTAAAAGAAAAGATAAAAACTCAAATATGGAAACCTTTCTCCTTATCTGAGGGACCATTATTTAGATTACTACTTGTTAAACTTAATAAGAATGAAAATATACTGATTGGCTCATTCCACCATATCATTTTTGATGGGGACTCTAGTGGGATATTTGTTAATGAACTTTTTGAACTGTACAAAAGTGAATTGGATAACAACATAGGTCCTTATCAAAGCAAAGCATTGAAATATCAATATGTAGATTATGCAAAATGGCAAAGAAGATGGCTAACCACTACAGACTCTGTAAAACAACTAAATTATTGGAAAAATAAATTCATGCAAGATAAAACGAAAATAAAACTCCCGTATGATTTTATCAGAGAGACGGAGGATATAAACGGAAGAATTTGCACTGATATTTTAAACGAGTCGTTAAGTGGAAAAATTAATTCTATTTGTAATGAACATGGCTATACCAGATTCATGTTATTTATTACAGTATTTAAAACCATCTTGCATTATTTCTCTAAACAACAAGAAATCATTGTTGGTACACCCATTTCAAATAGAAATGGAATTGAATTTGAAGAAGTCATTGGTTGTTTTATTAATACAATCACTCTTTGTTCTGATTTTAGCAAGAACAAACCGCTTCTTACATTGATCGATGAAATAAGATATGAATTTATAGAATCTTTTCGACATGGACAAATACCAATTGAAAAAATAAACGAGGAATTTGCCTACAAAAAAGGGGAAAAAGATCATTCTATTTTCCAGATTTTATTTGCGTTCCATAATGACTTGGAAGTGGTACCTAAATTGAAAGATTTTTGCATAGAATTCATTGAAGTGGATAGAAGACCAGCAAAGTTTGACATTCATTTTGATGTAATTCAAAAGCAGGATACTTACCATATTCATTTAACGTATAACCCTAGTAAATTTGCTAAAAGTACAATAGTGAAAATGCTAAATTGCTATAAATTAGTGATTAACCAATTGGTAGACCATCCAAAAGTTATGTTAAATGATGTTTTAGACGCCTTAGATGAATATGAAAACAAGATTTTAGAGGAACGAAAAAAAGAGATAGCAACAAAAAGGATTTTAGACTTCGAAAAATTTTAAATAGGAAAGGTTGTTGTTATATATGTCTTTTCATAAATTACAAGATTATTTTAATGTAAATTATTCTGAAAAATCGCAAAATCTACCGTTGATATTAGAACCAAAGGTAAACGAGTTTAATTTAATTGATTGGATAAGTGATAATAAAGAGCTAATTAATAAAACCTTACTTGAGCGTGGGGGGATATTATTTAGGGGATTTAATGTTAACAATTCTAATGATTTTAGTGAATTGGTAAATAATTACAGTTCGAATCTTGTGAATTATATAGAACGCACAACTCCAAGACTGCAGATGAGTGATAATATCTATACTTCAACAGAGCATCCAGCTAACCAAACAATTGAGATGCATAATGAACTCTCGTATTCCGTTATATCTCCACAACTTATTTGGTTTTATTGTTTAGTACCGCCAAAAGTTGGCGGGGAAACACCAATTGCTGATGTTAGAAGAGTTTATAATCGAATACCTGAAGAAATAATTAAGAGATTTGAGAACAAAGGTTGGATGTTAGTAAGAAATTACGGAGACGGTTTTGGTCCAACTTGGCAAGAAGCTTTTAATACAACTGATAAAACTGTCGTAGAAGAATACTGTAATCAACATGAGATAGATTTTGAATGGAAAACAGATGATAGATTAAGGACTAAACAAGTTCGTCAGGCTGTGCGTAAGCATAAGATGACTAATGAAATGATCTGGTTCAATCATGTATCTTTCTATCATGTCTATAACCTTTCTTCTGAATTAAGAGAATTATTTCTTAGTGAATTTGGTTTAGAAAATATTCCATTTAATACGTATTATGGGGATGGTTCAATCATTGAAGATAATATAATAGAACAAATTAATCTTACTTTTGAACAAGAAAAGATTGAATTCAAATGGGAGAAAAATGACGTAATGTTATTAGATAATTACCTTGTAGCGCATTCTAGAAATCCGTTTCAAGGAGAAAGGAAAGTATTGGTTGCAATGGGCAACTAATATGTGGAGATTCTATGGGATTTTTATCACCTCAGCAAAGGTATCTTTCTGAACTTGAAAATAATGATTCATCATATTCTTATTTGGTACATTACACTTTTTCATTGGAAGGCACCTTAAATATCACTGTTTTTGAAGATACTATTAAAGAATTTTGGATTAATAATAATACTTTTCAATATACCGATGCTATTTGTCCAAGTATTAAATTTTACGATTTTTCAAAATATGGCGAACCAGCTCAGATTCAGCAAATCAGTGAAATAAGCAAGTATGCTTTAAAAGGGGACAGCAATGCAATTAGGTGTCACTTTGAAAGTATATTGGTGAAATTATCTAAACAAAAACATCTTTTAATTTTAACTTCTTCAGCTTTAAATTCTGATATCAATACTCAGTTAATAATGGATAAAATCGCTCATATTTATTCATTAAAATTGGATGGCGTTCAATCAAATAATAATCAGGTTCCTTTTATACGGGTCTCTGAATGGTTGAACAAAGTTGAAAAATCAGAAGAGAAAATATATTCAAAACAATATTGGGTCGATAAGTTAATACAAACTGAAACTCAAGAGGACCTATTTTTGAGTGACAAGGTTAATCAAAGTGAGAATATTCAAAGGTCTGGACCTAGAATTAAAAAAATATCTATACCCACCGACAATTATGTAATAACTCGAATGAAAAATTTAATAAATGGTGAACACGATATCTCAGATTATCTCTTGGCTATCTGGACTTTACTCTTAAGCAGACTGACAAATAACAAAAATTTGACTATTGGCTATTACTGTGAGGGTCGGACCGCTAGGCACCTTAAAGGAGTCATGGGACCAATTTCTAAATATGTTCCTCTTTCCGTTAACATTGATGAAGAATATACAAAGTTAAGTGAACATCTAGATAACGTACGTAATTTAGTCAGAGAAAGTAAAGAATCACAAATTGAATTTAACTGGGAAAGTATAAAGCAATATTTAAATACAATAGAAGGTATATATAGTGATAGTTACTTCAAGTATGGGTTTGATTATGAAGAAATTCAATCAACTGAGATTGGAACAGATTTAAAAATGAAGGTTCAGAGTATATTTTTAAACATTGACAAAAATGATTTAAGAATATCATGTGTTAATGACAACTACTCAGTTACATTGAACTTATATTACGATTCATACAAGTTTTCCGAGGATAATATGAATCGGGTTTTACTTGAGTATCATTCCCTTTTGTTAAATAGTCTGGAAGGTATTTCTCGTAAGTGCTTAGAGGTTGGCTTCGATAAAGAAGATGAAATTAAATTCAATTCAAGCAAAAAAAAGTTGCATTTTCATAATGAGTTCCTTTTCCATAAAGAGTTCGAAAGATGCGCAAGTCAATATCCAGATATCAAAGCTCTAGTTTATGGGGATACCTCGTTAAGCTACAAAGAATTAAACCAGCTCACCAATAAGTATGCAGCACTATTGAAGAAAAAAGGAGTTCAAAAAGGTGATATTGTAGCAATTTCTATGGAACGAACCTTTAAATATATTATTGGCATATTAGCTGTAATTAAAGTGGGAGCAGCATACCTACCAATTGACTCCAACTATCCTTTGGAAAGAGTAAAATATTTTATAAATGATAGCGAAGTAAACTTATTATTGACCGATTGTTATCAAGAACTTACGGAAATTGAACAAGTTATAGTTTCAACGGTATTGGACTCTAAAGAGAATTATCCAGACATCGACAATAACATAGAACCATATGATTTGATTTATACCATTTATACTTCTGGGTCAACAGGAGTGCC